>JBFMDD010000067.1:0-3219 GCA_040754115.1 bacterium | reverse complement strand
ACACACTTAACTCCGTGGGGTATTAGTGTTATAATAGACCACTTGAGTGGATAGATTCTTGAGGCGAAATGCGGTTAAATAACACAGATATGCAACCTGGATAATTGGTAATTAGCAATTCACAATTAACCATTATTTGTTAATTTTATCACCATCAAATATTAATTGTTAATTGTGAATGGTTAATTGATAATTGTCAATTAACTATATTTGGATTTGTGGGTAACGATAAGCTCCTTCCCCAGGGACGGACCTCTATCCCACGGAGTTAAGTGTGGGTAAAGATCAGCCTCTCAAGAGGGGAATAATTCGAGGTGTGTGAATACTAATAAAATTAACCCTCAATTTTATCCGAGAGCGTTCTAGTATTTAAAGGAGGTAGAGATAAAATGATAAGACAGGGATGGATATTTATTTTTATCTTATGTTTAATAGGATGTGTGAAAGAAACGCAAATACAGGAGGTGAAAAAAATGGTTGATTTAAAAGGTAAAAAAATATTGATGATTATTGCATCATCTAATTTTAGGGATGAAGAGTATTTAGTACCTCATAAGATATTAGAGGCTCAGAATTTAGTTATTGTTACGGCCTCTTCTTCTCTGGAAATAAGTCGGGGCATGCTCGGGGCAAAGGTTAAACCAGATATACTTTTGTCTAAAGTAACAGTAGAAGATTATGAGGCAATAATTTTTGTTGGAGGAAGTGGTTCTTCAGAGTATTGGAATGATAACACAGCACATAATATTGCTCAAAAGGCTGTTGCTCAAAATAAAATATTAGCAGCAATATGTATCGCCCCGGTTACACTGGCTAATGCGGGTGTTTTAAAAGGTAAAAGGGCAACTGTATTTTCTAGTGAAACGGGAAAATTAAGGGAAAAAGGGGTAAATTACACCGGTGCAGATGTAGAAACAGATGGAAACATCATTACTGCTAATGGTCCACTATCTGCAGAAAAGTTTGCTCAAGCTATTGTCAATCTTTTAAAAAAATAACACAATAAGGAAATATTTATGTCTACTCCTATTGCACATTCCTTAGGGGGAGTAAGTGTCTATTTATTATCTAAAAAGAAGAATACTCCTAAAAATAACTGGTTGCTTATATTATATTGCATAATTGTCTCAAATTTACCAGATATTGATTTTATTTGTCTCACAAATGGTGGGATTAAATTTAGTTCTATTTATCATCACCAAATAACTCATTCAATAACATTTATTTTTATTTTAAGTTTAGTTGCCTATTTTACTAGCGGTTTAAGATTGGGAATAATAACATTCTGGTGTCTTGGAATACATGATTTAATAGATTATTTTACATTTGATAGTATTCCTCCAAGTGGAATAATGTTTTTATATCCTTTTTCAAAGGAGTATTTTATATCTCCAATTACCTTTTGGTTTGGGAATAAACATCAGACTTTAGGAGATACAATAGCTATCCCAAGTTTAATTAGCATGGGATATGATTTAATTACTGTGGGATTGATTACCACCATGGTTGTGATATTAAGAAGATGGGTACGATTTAAGGAGGAATCAAAATGACATTTATAGAAGGATTAGCATATATCGGAACAGCAGCTACAATACTGGGAGTATTTCTCACTATCTATGCGATAATCAACAATAAAACCCTTAAAAGTGAAAGTAAGTTAACCAGAGAAATGATTCAACAGACTAGTCAATATATAAGTAATTTAATTGAGGAGATAAGGAAAGATACAAAAGAGACTACTCAATATTTAGGGAATTTAACTAAAGAATCTACTCAATATTTAGGGGATTTAATTGTTGCTGAAGGGAATAAGATTCGTAGAGATATGGGATAACCAGATAAAAGGGAGGATTAAAAACAATGTTAAAGATGCCAGAATTATTGAAGATGTTAGCGGAGCGTCATGCCTCTGATTTATATTTAAAGGTAGCCAGACCTCCACTCTTTAGAATTGCAGGAACACTTACTCCAACTGATTTGCCAAAACTTGGCCCCGAGGATATAATGAACTTAGTCTACAGCATGATGAATCAAGACCAGATTAAGAAATTTGTAGAGAATTTAGATATAGATTTTTCGTATAGCTTGCCAGGGGTAGCTCGATTCAGGGTAAATGTTTTTAGACAGCGTGGTGTAATAGGTTGTATTATCCGAATGGTACCTTATGATATTCCCACTGTTGAACAATTAGGATTACCAGTAGTTTTAAAAAACATGGTTGCTAAACCACAAGGATTGATATTAGTTACAGGACCTACTGGTAGTGGAAAATCCACTACATTAGCAGCTATGGTAGGTTACATTAATAAAAATCGTAATTGTCATATTATTACAATAGAAGACCCAATAGAATTTTTACATCGTGATGATAAAAGTACCATTGACCAGCGAGAATTAGAGGTAGATACTAAGAGTTTTCGTGAGGCATTACGCAGAGCCCTTAGGCAGGATCCAGATGTTCTTTTAATAGGTGAGATGCGGGATATTGAAACAATTTCTACCGCGGTCAGTGCTGCTGAAACTGGCCATTTAGTGCTATCTACTCTACATACTAATGACGCTACACAAACAATTGATAGAATAATTGATGTCTTTCCACCAGGACAACAGACACAAATTAGAATTCAGTTGTCTTTAACTTTACTTGGGGTTGTTTCGCAAAGATTATTAAAGAGAAAGGATGGAAAAGGTAGAATAGCAGCAGTCGAAGTGATGATAAACTCACCTTTAATAAAAAACTTAATTGAAAAAGGAAATACATCAGGAATCCGTAAAGTAATTGAATCTTCTACCACTTATTGGCAGATGCAGAGTTTAAATCAAGCTATTGCCAGGATTGTTAATGCTGGTGTTGTTAGTGTAGAAGAAGCAGTCTCTTCTACACCATATCCTGATGAATTAAGACTTGCTCTTAAAGGAACTCAGGCTGGCGGTGGAATAGTTATGGGTGGAATGGGAGTAGAGTATTAGGAGAGAAGAAGTAATCAGTAGACAAGTCAATACTGACTACTGTTTACTCCTAAAAATATCTGCATTATTCACACATCTTCTTTTACATATTTTTATCCTTTCAAATCGTCTGTTCGTGGTACAGAAATTCCCCAAGTTTTTCTAAGAGGATGGCAGATGAAGAGGAAGGTATAGAGAGGGCACTATTTCCCCTTTCCCCAAAAATCTTTTTTTGAGGTTAGTGTTTAATATTTTTGTTTAGGGAAC
>JBFMDD010000066.1:0-8940 GCA_040754115.1 bacterium | reverse complement strand
GGTAGCTTGCTACCGCTTTGAGCAAAGCGCAAGCAAGCTCTCGCCGTCCAAAGCGAAAGCAAGCTTTCGCACTCCACATTTTGAGAGAAAAGTATGTTCAGTATACTCAGTGAGCAGTGAACAGTGAACAGTGAACATACTGATCACTGATCACTGAACATACTGATCACTGAAAATTAAAATTTGAAATGAAATTCTTTAATATTTTTCCCCTTTTTCCCTACTTTTCCATTTTCCCTTACTTACACCTGAACGCTTACCATGTTTTTATAGTTGTAGGTTGAGATTTATCTCTTGACAAAAAGTAATGTCTACTTAATCCTAACCTTTTAACCTAACCAATAAGTAACATTTTTTCAGTGAAAAGTGGGACCTATTTATTAAAAACTATAATCAAGATGTTGTGCTCATATTATAAGTATCCTCCCTTACCCCTTTTAGGCGATAGGCTGACTGTTAAGAAGAAAACAACAGTAGCAATGATAACCATTACTGCACCTGTAGGAACAGTAAGTCCTTTTATTACATTTAGATAATATGAGAGATAAATGCCTAAAAATGATGCGCTCACTCCAAATATAGCAGATAAAATAAGTGCCTTACGAATATTATAGGTTAATTGACATGCAGAGGCGGCAGGGATAATAATCATCGCTACTACTAATAATTCTCCAACTGCCTTTAAAGAAGAGACAATAATTACTGCTACTAAACAAAGTAAAAAATAGAAGATAAAAGTAGCAGGAAGTCCTGATGCCTCAGCTAAATCCTGGTTATAAGTAACAAAGTAAAATTCTTTAAAGAATAAGAAAATAGCTATAATTACAATTATAGTTGTTACGATAAGCAGTTTGATTTCAAAAGCAGATGGAAGAATGATTGTCCCAAATAGATAATGGCGTAATTCATCTGCTCTTTCTGGCAATAATCCCATCAAAAAGAACCCTAATGCCATAGTAAATGCGAAGAAAATACCTATTGTCGCATCTAATTTTAATTCTGCTCGTTTGCTAATATGTCCAATGAGTAAGGCAGTACAAAGGCTAATAATAAGTGCAAGTACAATTGGGTTAAAGTTAAGAATAAATCCCAGTGCTACGCCTGCAAAGGCTGCATTTGCAATCCCTACCCCAAGGAAAGAAAGTCCACGCAAAATAACAAATACACCTCCCAAAGAACAGATTAATCCTACTAATATTGCTACCAATAATGACTTTTGGACAAATGTAAACTTTAGAAATCCATACAGTTCCACTTATTGTTACTCTCCTATTAAAAAGAAGTGATGTTCATTATGAGGAAACATTGTTACTTTTACTTTGTATAAATTGCTTAAGACCTCTTCATTTAAAACATCTTTAGGATGACCAATTTTATAAACAGATTGATTTAAACAAACTATCTTATCTAAATATTTGGTCAAAATGTTAATTTCATGGGCAACATAAAATATAGTTATTTGTTTGGTTTGATGAATTTCATTTATTAGCTTAATAATAACATCTTGTGTGCCCATATCAATGTTTGCAGTTGGTTCGTCTAAAAGAAGCATTGTAGGTTGTTGGGCTAAAACCCTTGCTACAGAAACCCGTTGTTGTTGACCAGAAGATAAATGTCCAAATGGAGTATTTATATAATCTAACATTCCTACTTTATCTAAAGATTCAATGACTATTCTTTTATCCTTTTGGGTAGGGTTTTTAAAGAAGCCTAATTTTGCAAATCTGCCCATCATAACTACATCTATAACTTTAATAGGGAAGTAGTAATCTATTTCTGGATTTTGAGGGATATATCCAATTTTATTTCTAATCCTACCTTTTAATCTACCTTGTTTCCCAAAAATATTAATCTTTCCAGAAGCAGGTTTTAATAGCCCTAAGATTAATTTAAGAAGTGTAGTTTTACCAGAACCATTAGGGCCAATTACTCCGACAAACTCCCCATCTAAAATATCTAAATCTATCTGGGATAATGCTACCGTTTCACCATATTTAACAGTAATATTGGATAATTCAACTACTTTAATATCTGTCACCTTATTCCTCCTGACTGACTACTGACTATACTGAACATACTTGTTTAAAGTAATCAGTATGTTCAGTGAACAGTGATCAGTTCTTACTTCACTACTGCTCACTGATCACTGCTCACTGATCACTGCCTATACTGAACATACTGAACATACTTCTTTAAAGTGAGCAGTGAGCAGTGATCAGTTTTCGCTTTCATACTTACTGATCACTGACTACTGAACATACTGAACATACTTCTTAGTGATGATGGTGATGAGTATCTTCCTCTACAGGTTTTGTACCAGGAGTAATTTTCATACTTTCAATCATCTTTGCCACTTTAGGCAACTCATCCTTTTCATTTTGGAAGAAAATAGTAATCTGTAAAATTCTATTTTTAGGGAATGCCTCAATTCTTGTTCGATAAAATTCAGTTAAGAATCTTTTATGTTTGGTTTGAAAGTAATATGCATCAACATTCTTTATATTCAATTTTTTAACCTCAATTATCTTTCCCAAAACACCTAATTCTTCAAATATAAGTAATGATGCGGCATCCTGGAAGTTTTCAGGATTTTCAAATGCCCTTTTATATTCATTGTGGACATAGGCTACATCTCTTTCCCAAAAGATTGCAGCAAATCTTGTTATTTTACCTTTAGCATAACATACCGCTCTAATACTTTTTTCTATAGGTTCTTTTCCTTCAGCTACCTTTTCATATTCAGGATATAATTTAATAAAGAATCCTTTGTCTGGATTTTCATAACTCTGGCCTTTTAAATCAAGATTTACTAATTTTTGATTAGTAGTAGGTTCTTTAGCACATCCCAATCCAAATATTAACACGCATGTCAATCTAAAAAAAACTTTTTTCATGTTTTTAATATCCTCCTTTAGAATTGGTTAAATGGTAATCGGTAATCAGTAATCGGTAATCGGTTTTAGCGTTTTATCTGAATTACTGATTACCTGATCACCGATAACTGATCACCCGATTACCTGATTACCGATTACTGATTACCCATCACCTTGTACTTCATTTAGGTAAATAGTTACCTTTACTGTTTTCTTCTTGAGAGATTTTTTCTACTTCTGGGTCAAGTTGTAATGCCTTTACAAATGCCTCTACAGATTCTTTATCTTTCCCAAGTTGTTCATAGAGGTTTCCTAATGTATAATATAATGAGGCATCTTCAGGGTCTAATTCAATAGCTTTATTCAATTCTAAAACAGCTTTCTCATATTCTCTTTTTTCGATATAGAGTTGTACTTCTTTAATGATCTGTTCCTTTTGGGTATTTTCATCTTCTTTTGGCACTTCCATGCTTGTGATAATCTTCGGTTGTTCTATTTCCTTTTTGGGTGCACATCCATACACAACTAATACTATTACTGTGAAAATAATCAGTTTTTTTATTTCACCCATTGCTAAAAACCCTCAAGTTTTTAATTATACATTAAATATTTTTCTTTGTCAACTTCTTTCTTCTTGACTTTTTATAAATTTTATGCTAAAGTAATAGTAATCATTTAACCAGTTACCCAAAAGGAAGGAATATATAATGATAGTTGATTTAGAAGGAAAAGATAGTTTAAGGCTCATACTTAAGCATAAATCAAGGGATTATTATTTTAAATTCTTTTCTGTATTAAATGAACTCAATAAGGTTGAGACAAATGAGGATATGGTATATCGTGTTCAACATGGAAGTAAACATTGTGAGTTGGTAGAAAAAAACATTAACGATTTACTTCCAATTACATTAAAGCGTAAAATGAATCCTAATGATATATTCTGTCTTTTGTCTTCTATCTGGTTTCATGATGTGGGAGAGAAATTTGATGAAAAAGGTAAAGATTTTACTTACATCAGGAGTCATGATTATGTTTATAAACATTATGAAGATTGGAAGCTTAAGGAATCTGAAGCATATATTATAACACAAATTTTAAAAGAGTCTGCCGAGGAAATACATGAGAAAGCAGTAGTAGAGAAGGAGGATATGGTACCAATTAAATTTTTTGCCTGCTTACTAAGGATAGCTGATAAATTAGATATAGGCTATGGAAGTGTTCCTCGTGAACTTATTGCCCCATGGAAAGAATCTTTCAAAACCCGTGCAGTTTTTTCCCTTTTAAGGGAAAGGTTTGATGTTGAATTGATGATTGATTCAACACATTGGTTAATTGAAGCACACCTGATACCCAAATTACAAATATTTGATAATACACAACTTATAGAAGAGATTTACAAAAAGATAAAGACAAGATTAAATAAAGACCTTGATTCTTTCAAAGAACTTTTTTATCAAAATGGACTTGGCTATCAAGAAATTAAACTTACTCTTCCACCCAAGATTATAAAAGAATCAGCTACTCTTAAAGGAAAGCCTTTTCAACCATTTCCTTATAAATTCCTTGAATATTACGAAATTACAGATAAAGATATATTTTTTGGAAGGGATAAAGATATCTCTAAGTTTGTAGGACATATCTTGATTAATAAATTAACTGTTATATATGGTGAGACATGGATAGGTAAAACCTCTTTGGTTAAAGCAGGGGTTATTCCTAAGTTGCGGGAAGGGAATGTTGTTATTTACCTAAGTTGTAACAAAGATCCATTGAGTTTAATTAAAGATGAAATTGAAAAAGAATTTAAGCGTGAGAGAATTAGAAGCTTTAAGTTAGATAAATCCCTTTCTTTAGTAGACTTTTTCAAAAATATTGATTTACCTTTTTCTATTATTATCTTTGTTGATCATTTTGAGAATTTCTTTAAACAGGTAACGCAAGAGTTAAAAGAACAATTTATAGATGAAGTAGCCACATGTACTTATGCAGATAAACCATTAGTTAAATTTGTATTTTCTATTCGTAAAGATTTCTTTGTCCAATTAGGCGATTTTAAAGATAGACTACCAGAGTTATTTTACAATGCTTTTGAACTTACAAGATTTACTGAATCTCAGGCGATAGAGGCAATTACATCTCCAGCTAAATTATTTAATATTGAGTATGCAAAAGAACTATTAGAGGCATTAATCTGGGATATAAAGGATGAGCAGGATTTAATTCAACCAATTCATATTCAAATTGTAGGAAATAGATTAGTTGACACACTAAACCCTGAATTGTTGAAGGATATATTACCACAAACAATAAGTTATGAGTGGTATGATGATTTAGGTGGAGTTCCTGGAATTTTAGGAGATTATCTTGAAAACACAATAAAAAAGATGAAAGAGCTTTCATCAGAAGAAAAAGAACAAGCAAAAGGTATTTTGAAGGTAATGGTGACCTCTTTTGAGTCTCATCCACAAATGAATATAAATCAAATCCGTGCTTTTATTAAGATTGAAGAGGATAAATTAAGGACTATTTTGGCTTCCTTAGTAAACTGTAAGTTATTACGAAGATTAAGAAAGGATTCCTATGAATTAATCTCTGCTTATCTCATTAATAGTATTACTAAAAAATGGTTAACCAGAAAAGATATAGAATTGCGGGAGATTATTGAAAATATCAATAAGGCGTTAGATGATTGGCGAGGACACCATTGGCTTATGGATATTACATTGCTTAGCAAGGTATATCTGTATCGCGAAGACTTACCGCTTCAAGATGATGTATTGGAACTTTTACTGCGTAGTTCTTTAGAGCATCACTTCCCAATCTGGTTTTGGCTTAAGAAACTTGAGCATGATAAATTTAAAAAAGTCATTGTTGATGCGCTCAAAACTGTGCATAGTGATGGAATAAAAAGAATCATCGAAATATTAGGGAAAGAGGGGATTTTAGGATTAGACCATCTTATCCTTAGATTAAACGATCCAGAACCACTTGTAAGAAAAACCGTTATAGAATCTTTAGGCAAATTGAAAGATTCAAGAACTATAGATTCTCTTCTACAAAGGTTAAGTGATACAGATTCAGAAGTAAGAGATGCCTCTGTTAAGGCGTTAGGTAATTTAGGTACGCCAAAGGTATTTGAGATATTTAATTCTCAATTAGACAATTCAGATTGGCGGGTAAGAAAGGCAGCGGTTGATGGATTAGGTATTTTAAAAGCACCCAAGTCTTTAGAATCATTATTTAAAAAAATCAATGACCCTGATTCAGAGGTTAGAAAGGCAGTAGTTACTGCTTTGGGTAAGTTAGGCAATATTAAAGCCCAGATTCCTCTTATTCGGAGATTAAAAGATTCTCATGCAGAGGTAAGAGAGGCTTCAGCTAAGGCTTTAGGTGAGTTAGGTAGTCCACTTGCAGTAGAAGACCTACTGTTATGTTTCAACGATAAAGTCTGGAAAGTAAGAGCAGCAGCGGCGATAGCATTAGGTAAATTAGGTGATGAGAAGGCATTAGACCCTTTATTAGAAATAGCTAATGATCCGGACACAGATGTTCGTAAGGCAGTAGGTGAGGCGCTTGGTAATTTACATACTACAAAAACTATCCCAATTTTACTCGATACTCTTAAAGAACCAGAGTGGTGGAAGAAGGAAATTGCAGCTATTGCCCTGGGCAAATTAGGTGACCCAAAAGCAATAGAACCTCTTCTGGAAGGGTTAGATGACCCTGATTGGCGAATTAGAGCATCTATGGCAAATGGCTTGAAATCATTAGGGATAAGTAATACAAGAGTAGAGGAGGTTTTGATTGAAAGACTACAGGACCCTCATGAAGAAGTACGAGAGGTAGCTATTATTGCTTTAGGATGTTTAGGGACCGAAAAAGCATTAACTCACATTATCTCATGTCTTAGTGATGCTCATTCACAAGTAAGAGTAGCAGCAGCAGGAACACTTGGAATGATTGGTACATTAGAGGTTTTAGAACCATTACTCAGCGGACTTAATGATGCCTCAGAAGAGGTTAAAAATGCATGCTTGGATGCTCTGCAAAAGATTGATGAAAAATTTTATCGCAAAAATATCGATGAATAAATACTGAACTTAGTTCACTTTGCTCACAATTGGAATGGTGGAATGATGGAGATGGTTCACTTTAGTGTGAAAGTTTGCGGATGGAAATTAGAAATTAGAAATTAGGGAGAGAAATAAAACCCCAATTTCTAATTTCTAATTTCCAACAAAAATTACAGGAAAAACGATGAAAATGAACCGTCCCAATTATTTAGTGGTAATAACACTACTTTTTTTCATCCCATCTGTAGTTCATGCCATAGAAAAAATCAAGCCCGATATCTTTATTAGTCTAAAAGCTGAATACGATGATAATGTATTTTTTAAACTTGAACCTAAAACCGACTTTATAACCACAATTATCCCCGGAATAAATACTATGATGATTGCGGCTAACTGGCTACATGAGATAGACTATAGAATAAGATTTTTAGACTATAGAAATATTAAGCGAAAAAGTGTGAATCATAATCTTAACCTTATAGGTCGCCATAAACTCGCTAATAAATTCCTTTTTTCTATCCAGGGAAATCTCATAGAGGATAAACAAGAGACTGTTGAAGAAGACTTCTCAGTTACTAAACGAGAATATTTAAAACAAAAAATTGCCACTGCTATAAGGTTTCAACTAAAATCTCGGCTTGAAACTGATATTAGGTATCAATACGAAGACTTTAACATTAGAGAAGAGGAAAAAGGAGATAGTAAAGAAGATGAAATAGCGTGTGATATACATTATATTTTATCTGACCGATTAAAGGCAATTGGAGTGTATCAATATAGAAAAAGGAACTATAAAAACAGAGGTGATTTAACTCGTGATTTGTTTGGGATGGGGCTTGGATATGAATTAAGTCCAAGAATTAATAGTAAATTAGTCATTGAACATGAAACGGTAGCACAGGGAGGTAAAGATTCTAATGCTTTTGCATTCCAGGTAAATTTTAATCATCAACTTAATGAAAAAACTACATCTTATCTTACATTTGCAAAGGATACAGAATTCAGTAGGTCTTTAACTAATTCTGTTAATGTCACATCTGCTAAGATAAACATTATCAGAGAGCTAAATGAAAAAACTAATCTAAACATCTTAGCATCTTCTATGCACGGCAATTGGCAAGATAACACTCGCAAGGATACACTTCAAACTATAATCTTGGAATTATCTTATCAACTTAGTAAAGACATCTCCTTTAATATAAATTACAATTACATTTATAGAAAATCCAATATTTTTGAGAAATGTAGAAGGAATAATACATATACCTTTACTATTCAAGTTCGTTAGTACCAGATTCCTTTTTCAGTAAGCGTTCAGGTAACTTACCGCACAGAAGCGGAGAAACAACGAAAAACCTAAAAAGAGTAGAAAGTAAGTCAGTAAATAGTGTTTAAAAATATTGTAACCGTTCAGGTAGCTAAGAATTTTGCAGTTTATCAGGTTCAAGGTTCCATGTTCAGGGTTCAAGGTTACTAATCGATAAAGATTAAATGCGTTGAAAATATCAAATCCTGACAAACAGCTAAGCAAATCAACTTAGGAGCACACCCCCAACCTTGAACCTTGAACCGGGAACCCTGAACGGTTACTAAAATTTGTCGGATTGATTTTGACTGTTTGTGAGTTTAACTTTTACCTTGTTTAACCAATAAAGAGAGAATTTATTCGACCTGTGCGGTTAGGTTTAAATAAAATGCAAGAATACTACTACTACAAACAGTCCGCTCCTACAGAGCTACAAACATGTTACTTTTGTGGAATGCTACAAACAGATTGCTCCTACGGAGCTTTATTTATTTATATTAGCTCCAGAGGAGCGACCTGTTTATTCTTTTTCTCACCATAACCGCACAGGTCGAAATTTTTCTACCTGTGAAATAGGTTTAAATAAGAGGCAAGGAACTTTCCATAGATAAAATATTCAAGCTCTACTATTACAAACAGATTGCTCCTACGGAGCGTTATTCAAGTTAGCTTCAGAGGAGCGATCTGT
>JBFMDD010000065.1:0-3127 GCA_040754115.1 bacterium | reverse complement strand
ATTGGTAGTAAAAAACAATGAATTTCCATAAATTTTTGCTTCGCAACATTCTTCGAATTCAACCAATTTCAATTTATTTCTATCTTGCATTGTGTGATTTAACTCTCTTAAAAACTGATACATGAGTGTTTATTATTCTAACCATACAGCTCGAATATTTTCTGTTACTTTAGATTGTCTCTTCTTATAAATTTAACCAATGTTAGTAACCGTTCATGGTGTAATGAATGGAAAATGGAAAATTTATTTTTATGTAGCGGGATTTGATAGTTGTTCTGGTCATTCACAGATTATAGTCTTTACAAAACTAATTTCCTCTTTTCATCGGATGCCCAAACACTGGGCTGTCACCAGGACAGGGTTGAGGCTTCCAAAAAATGGGACGGACTTATTTATAAAAAACCATTATTTGTAGTAGCGAGTAGCGACAAAATACACAACCCGCAATAAATTAAAATTTGAAATGTCCCCTTACTTACCACCTGAACGCTTACCAATGTTATGTATTAATTACGAATGAACACGAATTAACTCGAATAGATGAAAGCTGATAAAATTTTACTTCTTAGGTAAAGTAGTAGTTTCTTTATGAAAAAGGTTTCTATATTAAAATAATTTATGCCTATTCATGTAAATTAGAGATTTATTCACACATTATTTAGGTTTAATTTAAATTCACTAAATTTTATTAGTTTAACCTTATTTATAGAATCAATAGGAGTTTTTATTTTTATACTTTCATTTTTAAAATTTACATTCTCTATAATTCCAAGTCCTAATAAATTATCTTTTTCATCAATTAATCCAACTAACAGATTTTTAAAATCTTCTGGCGTAGTTTGAATTATATCTCTTCTTCGTAAAGATATTCTATCCGGAACTACTAAAAATAAACCATTGTTAATTAATTCACCATAAAGGATAATTTCATCCAATTCTTTTTCATATCTATTAAGTTTTCCTGGATTAAGTTTTTCTCCTGATAAAAAAGGAGTGTTTATCGTTACTATTTCTGAAAATAGTAAATCGAACTTAAAGTAATTTTTAAAATATGATACAAATTTTTTATTTCTTAAAATAGCCCGTTCTTCCTTAGAAGTCAATCTTACCTGTGATGACACAGGAATTCTATGGATTACATAATCACCTATTACATCAAAGGGTTTTAAAAGGTACTCTATTTCATTTTTTCTTTGAATGGCTATGATATGGCATGGTCCGATATTTTTAACTTTTGCAAATTTTAATGCCTCCCCTACCCCCCGCTGTACTAAACCAGTAGTATCAATTATAACTTTATCTATTCCAACTGCAAGTGCTTTATCAAGTAATTTTTTTGTACCAACTACCATATCCAAAAGATGTCCTTCTGGAGAGATATCTCCAACAAAATAAAAATTTACTGGTTCAATAAAAGATAAATTTTCAACCTTGTCCGTTATTATTCCTAATCCAATGGTAGTTGGGGGACCAATATCAGATTGACCTACATCTGCATCTATTATACCTATTGTCTTTGTTTCTACCCCTTGATTAGCAAGCCACTTAACAAATGTAGTTTTACCTGTATCTACCTCACCTAAAATAAAAACTACCTTTAAATCTGATTCAAACACCTTATCTTTTACTTCAATCCACTCATCTAATATTTCCAACTTACTTCTTACCTTTTAAATATGCCTCAATAAATGGGTCTATCCAACCATCCATTACTCTCTGTCCATTACCTATTTCCAAATTAGTACGATGGTCTTTTACCATTGTATACGGATGGAAAACATAAGAACGAATTTGGCTTCCCCATCCTATCTCTCGTTTTTCTCCTCCTATCTCAGATAATTTTTCTCTTTGTTTTTCTTCGTAATATTCGTATATCCTTGATTGTAATACGCGCATAGCGTTCACTCTATTTTTATATTGAGACCTTTCTGATTGACAAGTCACTACAATTCCAGTTGGTAGATGTGTGATTCTTACTGCAGAGTCTGTTACATTTACATGTTGTCCACCAGGACCACTTGATCTAAATGTATCTATTTTCAAATCCTCTTCCTTAATTTCTACCTCTACCTCTTTTACCTCCGGCATAACAAAGACTGAGGCAAATGAAGTATGTCGTCTACGATTGGCATCAAATGGTGAAATTCTTACCAGACGATGAATCCCTTTCTCTGCCTTCAAATATCCAAATGCATAATCTCCTTGTACAAAAATAGTAACACTTTTTACTCCAGCTTCATCTCCAGGTAAAAACTCAAGGATTTGTGTAGTAAATTTTTTATCTTCTGCCCATCTTAAGTACATTCTGAGTAACATTGATGCCCAATCACAAGATTCAGTTCCACCAGCGCCAGGATGAATAGATAAAAAGGCATTACTTCTATCATGCTCACCCGAAAATATTCTCTTAAACTCTAACTTCTCTACTTCTTTTTTTAAAACAAACAATCTTTTAGTTATTTCTTTATAAGTAACTGCATCATTTTCTTCCTTCCCCAACTCAAATAATATCTTTAATTCATCTATTTCATGATAAATCTTTTCATAAGGTTCAATCTTATCCTTTAGATTACTCAATTGTTGCATTTTAACCTGAGCAGTAGTAGAATTCTGCCAAAAATTAGAATTAGAAGATTCCTTTTGCAACTCAGTTATTTCTTTCTTAATAGTAGCTACTTCAAAGATAATCACCCAGTTCTAATATTTCTTTAAGCACCTTTTTTAACTCTATATCTAATTCTTCCCACATAAAAAATCACCTCTTTTTTATAACAAATTAAGCGAATAAAAACGAGTAATTTTAACCAAATTTTTGCACAAAGCCATAGACACACACAGATGAACACATATTAATACTAATAAATCAAATACATGAAAGTTAACAAGATTTCACTTTTTAGGTGAATTAATTTTCTTATACAAAAAGAAGTGGGTTTGTATCTTAAAATAATTCGTGCCTATTTGTGTAAATTGTATACTGAAGTTTAGTTAGTTTTTATTACCTATGTTCAACAGCAAAATTTGTAACATATTGATATTACTACACTTAATTTTTAAGATTGTCACTACATGTTGCTCTCTCTGTTTTTCTTTTCCATAATTATTCGTGATGGAGATTTTATCTTGA
>JBFMDD010000064.1:0-13155 GCA_040754115.1 bacterium | reverse complement strand
ATATCAGATTGTCAAGCAAAAAAAGAAGCGAGGGCAAAAAAATATTTAACCTCTCACTCAATCTATCATAACTACTTGTCAACTATGAGGTTCTTGCCAGCCTTTTGCTACTGTCTGAATCACAGTTTACTCAATCCTCAATTCAGACAGAAGTAATTATGGAAGTTGTCAAAATAACATGGAAATTGGATGAAAGAGACCACAGATGACCAGCTCTGTAGCTCTTGGGTCACCTATTAGCTTGACAGTTGCTTCAACTTTTTATTGACATTATAAATAAATATTGGTAGAATATAGTGTAGGTAAATACCATAAATTTTTAACCTAATGTCTTGTCAAGTTTGATTTGATGGGTTTGGTCCCTTGAAAAATATAGGAGCGATAGCCACAAATGGATGTATCTGTGGCTTCGTGCAAAAGTTTGGTTTAAAAAAGGAGGTTTAAGATGACTAAAGTAAAAGGAATGAAAATGCACAGGGTTATTTTATTTAGTTTAATCATCTTATGTATTGTACCACTTACTGCCCAGGCAGATGATGATTTAGTAGGGGTTAGCGGGATAATCGAAAAGATTGAAATTCGAGGGAGTACTAAGATTCGTGAGAAATTCATAAGACGAGAGATAACTATTAAAGTAGGTGAAAAATTTAACCTTGAAAAAGCAATAGAGAGTAAAAATAAAATATTGCTTAACTTGAAATATATCAAACGGGTTAATCTCTATATTGAACCTGGTAGTGAAGAGGGAAAATTAATAGTAATATTTGAAATAGAAGAAACAGAATCTAAATCCCTTACTTTAGGTGTTGGTTATGGTGATGAGGAAAAATTCTTTGGCTCTTTTCAAGTCTGGTATGAAAATCTACTGCATCGGGGTATGCACCTAGGGATAAAGGTTGAAAAAGGTAAAAATGTGGATTTTAAATCAGTTACTATTTATGAACCTCGATTGTTTCATACCACACATTCCTTCAAGTCGGAATTTTATAGTGATGAACATAAAAGAACTGAATTCCCTTATGAAGATAAAGGCAAATATTGGATTGAGCGTGATGGGTATATGCTTGAACTTGGCAAAAGGGCTATCTTTAAAAATATCAATTTCTGGCTGAAATATCGCAATGAAAATGTAAATTTAAGTGAGTTTAAAGAAGTATCTCAACAAGAAATAAACTCAAGCAAAAAGGATACAGACATAAATAGTTTAATCTGTCATTTAGACTTTGATACTCGCCAATTTCAACATGCACAAGCTAAGTATGAATTCACATTCAAAGATAAATTAGAACACCTTGATGATACTCAATGGCTTAATCCAGTTAATGGCGGTAGATATGAGCTTTTCGTAGAGGTAGTGAATGATTTTTTGGGTGCAGATTATAGTTTTACTAAGTATAATCTAAATTTAAATCAATACCTGAAGTTGAATAATGACCAGGTATTAGCTTTATTCACAAAAGGTGGTTATATTTGTGGAGATGCTCCTTTTTATGAGAGGTTTTATGTTGGTGGGGTAGATACCATTCGTGGGTATAAAGAAAGAGGAATTACAACTACCGCTGGAAATAAACTATTGGTTTTAACCACTGAATATCGAATTGGACTGACTAAATTCGCTCAGGGAGTTTTATTTGCAGATGCAGGTTATTCGTGGGAAAAAGGTAACAGGATTAATTTAGGCAACATGGAATATGGAGTAGGGACAGGTTTAAGAATTTATCATTCATTAATTGGCAGAATTAATATCAATCTTGGCTATGGATTAGGTAAGAAAGACTGGGAAATTCACATAGGAAGCGCAAATAGAGGAGAATAACTTATAATGAAAAAAGGATTAATTACTATCCTGTTTTGTGTTATAACAGCAGTGGAGGTAGCAGCACAATTGGTTATTTCTAAACCAATTGTATTTATTAAGGATGATTTCTTAACCACCTCTTTTAAAATACAAAATCTACTTGGCCAAAATGAAATAAAGACTATTCAAAGCGGTTTTACTACTACAATAAAGACTAAGGTCGAATTGTGGAAAAAAGGTATGTTATTCCATGACCTGAAAACTACACACGAGGTAACTAAAGATGTCTCTTATGATATTTGGGAAAAAATCTATACATTAAAGCTGGAGAAAGGTAAAATACTAAAATTTGATAATCTAAAAGAAATAAGAGATATTTTAACACAAGAAGATACTGTAATGATTAGTGCTTTAAAGGAATTAGATTTGGGAAAGAGGTATTTTGTGCGTGTCAAGGTGGATGTCGAATCTATCAATGAAAAACAAATACAAGAAATAAGTAGACGAATCAATGGACAATCTTCAGGACTTATAAATATCAAAGAGATATTTTCTATATTAGTCAAACATCGCACTAAAGATATAACATCTTATGCACAGTCTGATTATTTTAGACCAGATAGATTAAAATAAGGAAGTAAGGAGACAAGGAGACAAGTTTTCGAGTTGTACGGTTAAGGACTATAAGAAGGTGTATGAAAAGGCTATTTTTGATACATAGAGAATCCCAAATTTTTAGTCTATGGATAATTTGTTGACTAAACTTTTGCGTTTTTCGCTAACACTTTGTATTTCAATTTCTTGTGTAAATAAGGGGAAAGAAGTATTTCCCTCTAATTATAAGAAATATAGTTAGTTATACATGAAATTCTTTTTCCCCTTTTTCCAGTTTTTCCCATTTTCCCTTTCTTACACCTAAAAAAACGCAAAAGTTCAAATCTTAAGATAAATTATGTAGGGTTTTAAATTGTAGTGTTGGTTATCTGAGTAAAGGGAAAGCTTTCCTTTCATTAAATTTTTCAGGAGGTGTTTTGAGAATGAAAATGGTTAATTTAGAAGTGTCTCTTCCAAAAGAGTTGCTTGGAATGAGAAAGAGAGGTTTTAGAGAATTATTGGATGGAGAAGAAATTCCCTTCTTTGATTATACAAAAAAGGAATTGGAAGAGGAATTCAAAACGGTAGCTTTGCTCGTTAAAATTTAGGAGGAAGTTATGAAAGAAAAAATACTTACAAAAGAAGAAATAATAAAAAAACTTAGAGAAAATAGGGAGATTTTAAAAAGGTATGGCGTGAAAAGAATAGGTTTGTTTGGCTCTTATTCTCAAGGAAAGCAAAAAAGCAACAGTGATATTGATTTAGTTGTTGAGTTCGGGTTATCAAACTTTGGCAAAGATTTTAAAGGACTTTTTGATGTATTTATGGATTTGTCTTCCTATATCGAAAAATTGTTTGATAGAAAAGTAGATATACTAACTCCTGATAGTATAAGAACTATAAGAATAAAAGAAGTTGCTGAAGAAATTGAAAGGAGCATAATATATGTCTAAAAGAAGCAATTTTGTCAAAAGTCAAGAGCCAATACTGGTTACTGCCGCAAGATGGGTAAACAAGGGGGAACGAAGTGTAAGCAAATATCTTATGGTGTCGTGGGTAAATTGGAGGGTTCCAAAAGAAAAATGGGAGAAATACTAATGATAGGAGGGAATAAACATGGTTAAACTATCTGAATCAAATGCAAAAAGGGGGTGTTTGCAATGGAGGCTGTAAGACTTGAAGTTGACTTCCCAAAAGATGTGTTCTTTTCTTTCAAGAAGTCTAAAAAGGAAGTGGAGCGAGAATTACGGCAAGCCTGTGCTTTAGAATTACTAAGAGAGAGAAAGTTATCATTTGGAAAAGCAGCAGAGTTGGCAGGGATACCTCTATCTGATTTTATGGACATTACTCGTGAGAACAAAATACCACTGCGGGAATATTCAGAGGAAGAGTTAAAAGAGATCTCTCTGAACGCTGATGAATTAGCAAAGGAGTTACAAAAGTAGAATGAATACTCCTAAAATAGGACTAAAAGCCACAGGAACATTGGATATAATGATTACGGCGTATAAATTAGGAATAATAGAAAATCTTAAAGATGCTTTAGATGAGTTGAGAAGAAAAGGTTTCTATCTTGATAATTTTACATATGAACAGATTTTAGCAGATAATCTTTGAGGAATAAAGTGTAAGCAAATATCTTATGAGATTGTGGATAAATTGTGTGTGGTTTTAAATTGTAGGGTTGGAGATATTCTTCATTGGATACCGGATGAGGGAGAAAGAAACGCAGATAACTGATAGATAGGTGATAATTGGATAGTAGATATGTATGTAGTATTTAATTCATAAGTAACATAGAAATAGAGAGTTTTCTGAACGGTCACCTTGCTTCTCGAGAATAGGCAATCTAAATTAATAAGGAGGGTCTCACATGGCAAAGATGGACGATATTATAAAGAGCCAAAGTAAAGAAATTGACCCAATCGTCAATGAACTTTCATTGATGAAACAGTTGATAAAGGAGAGAGCCCATCCATTAGATCTCTTAAGAGAACTTATTTCAAATTCTGGCGCTAAGGGAGTCGGAGCAACTGAGATAAAAATCAAATACACTGTTGATGAAGAAGGTCATATATTTGAAGTTATAGATGACGGTTGTGGAATGGACTTCACTGACAACAAATTGTTACCAGGAAGGCTTGATAAATTCTTCGGATTAGGATTATCAACAATAGTTGGAATAAAGGCAGACGAATTTTCATGGAAGGGACTTGGTTCCAAATTAGCTTACCAGTCAAGAAGAATTGAAATTGATACCTGGTGTGGAACAGGTGATGCTATAAAAGTTGAAATAAACGAGCCGTGGAGTTCTATAGAAAGAAAACTTATTCCAAAACCGAAAGTATTTACGTACAAACCTGAAGAGGGCAGAACTACTGGAACTTCTATAAAAGTCTTTGGACACCCACCTCACAGAAAGGAACGACCCTTTACTGGAGAGGAAATTAAAAAATTTCTTCAACATAGAACTTTTGTCGGATTTACCAAAGAAAGAGAAAAACCCCCCAAGGTCATTTTGTCAGTTTTAGGTAATACAGAAACTATTGACTTTGGTTTTCCTGAATTAAAATTCAAGGAAGATGAAAGAGGTACTGTATTCGTTGACGAATATCAAAGTGTAACAAAAAGCGGAACCAATAAATCAATATCTGTATACATGAAAGGCTCTTATACATGGGATGAAAAAGATTATGGATTGGATAAGAACCAGTTAAACACTGGGCTTATATTGTCTGTAAAAGGAATCCCATATTTTAATTTGGATATGGAAGAGTATGGTAGTAGAAATTTAAAGACTGCCCGCCCAGGTGAAAATAAGTGTTGTCTGATTGTTGAGTGTGACCAAATACAAGAAGAGATGAATATATCGCGGAATGGGTTAGTTGACTCAGGGGATGTTGACTTATTTAAATCTGCAGTCACAAAGATATTTGAAAGAATCGAATCCTCCGATGAGTATTTAAAATTTCGAAGGGTACAGGAAGATAGAAAGGCTGTTGCAAGTGCTGAGGATTTAGGAATAAAAAAACAAGAATTAGAATCCGAAACCCAAAAATGGGTAGTTTATCAACCTTCTGAATCAGAGAAACCAATTCTCTTGTTAAGAGAGCCAGAATATGAAACTGATGTATTATGCCTTTTATGGAAATTAGAAGTCTTAAATATACTCCCATTCAAAAAGTTCCAAACTTTAGGGTATGTAGGTTCAGGCAAAAAGGGAGGGCCAGATTTAATTGTTCATTTTCAGGAAGATGAACAAAGTGATCAAGAGCGTTATGCACCAATGGAAGTTGAGAATAAATTCTATAATTACATTCCTCATGGGCATAAACCTTCACAATTTCCAAAGGTTATATGTTGGGAGATTGGGAAAACACCAAAGATCGCTATAAACAAAACCGATAAGAAATACAAATTTACTGCTGTAAAAGACGACTTTCAAATTCATATATTTTCCTTGAGACTAATGGACAAAGTAAAGATTCTAACAAAAAAGGAATTGAACAAGTATGGGGTATTCTGAAATAATGAAATTGTGCTTAATGGAGATAAATTATGCTTCCTGATTTTCCAAACTTAAAAAGAAAACTCCAAAAGTTGCTCATCTATAGAATGAAAAGAATCCACTCAGCATCCATGCCTTCTTTTTATGCTGTTCCTAAAAGAGTTTTCGAGGGCAATAGGCTCATTGTAGTTTGGGAAGATGGTTCAAGCGAAGAACTTAAAATCAAGGAAGACAAAGCCAAGATTGATCTCAACTTACAAGAAGTTGAAACAATAACACCAGATATTATACTTGACAAAATTGATGCTGCTGCAAAAGAAATAGCTATGCAACAATCTAAGAGATTTTTTGAACAAATTGACAAAGCTGTTAATAAAGTTGGTAATGTCATCGATGTCAAAGGCAGGTCACTTTGTATAGACGATTATTTTCAACTGCTTGAGAAGATATGGATAGACTTTGACGAAAACGGAGAACCAATTCTTCCAACATCTGTTCCAAATGAGAAAACCCTTAAGTCTATTTCCAAAGTTCTATCACAATTGAAGACAGATCCAGAATGTAAAAAGCGCTATGCTGAAATTATAGAAAGAAAGAAGGAGGAATGGCGTGTTAGAGAGAGTAATCGAAAACTGGTTGGATAAAGCTAATGAGCGTTCGTTCCAGAAACCTTTCTGTTACATGTTATCTGCTGAGAGATATACTGTTGTTCATCTCTCAAGACATTGCGGAATGGAGATGGGGAAAGATGTTATTGCCATAGCTGCTAATGGAACGCCTTGCGCATATCAGCTTAAAACAGCAAAAAACGGCAAAATATCTCTAAGACAATGGAGAGACGAAATAAGCAATCAAGTATTTGATTTAGTTGTTGGACAAATAGTTCATCCATCTATAGATAATTTAAGACATCACCGTTCTTATATAGTTACAAATGGAGAACTGGACGAGGAGGTAAGCCGTGCTATAGATGATATGAATCGAGGGTGGGCTACTAAGGGGCAACCATACTTTAAGCTTGAAACCATTGTTCGGGGTCAACTTCTTAGTAAAGCAAGGACTTTAGGAACTGATCTTTGGCATGTAGAATTGGTTAATGTAAAGACATTTCTGGAGCTATTTTTAGAAAGTGGTCAAGGAATACTTCCCAAGAAGAAACTATCATCACTATTTGAAGCAACTTTTCCTTTTGAACTTAATGAAAGGGGCAAGCTACCTTCAAAGGAACACTGTGCGAGGGTGATAGCCAGTGCTGCTGTTTTATGTTCTATATCCATTTCAAACTTTTCTAATGCAAACAATCATGTAGCAGAGATTGAGGCATGGATATTGTATATCTCCTATATGCTTGCGTTAGTGGAAAGGTGGAAACTTCCATTTAAATTTTGGAAGAACGAATTTGAAATTGCAACAAAATCTATTTATAACTCCTTAGGAAATCTATGTGATGAACTCAAGGAGCAAACACATTTTGTAGAAGGAGATCCCCTTGTCGATCAACCTTTTTATAGAGTTCGTCTCACTTGGTTAATAGCTTTGATGAGCATTTATGCTCTCTGGAGACACAATGAGAAGGAACCTGAGAGTGAAGCAGATGATTTTATCCGTAACTTTTGCTTAGAAAACAAGACTAAACTTTATTTATGGGGCGAAGCTGCGATTCCTCAATTCATTGCATTCTTTTGGTATTTTAGAAAGATAGATGCAACACGAGCACCAGACTTTTTTCTTGAGAGCCTTATTTCAGCGATATGCCAACTAAATAAACCAGGAGGGAAAAGATTTCTTGCAAACCCATACTATGAAGCAATTGATATTCTCCCTCATATTCTTGGAATAGCTGATGAACCTCTTGAAGATTCTTTTCGTGGCAATTCCTATGTTCTGGAAGGACTTGTTCATTTATTTGTTCGTCGAAATTGGAAACAGAGCATGAAGTTCCTTTGGCCAGATATTACAAGACTCTCATCTACAGTTTTTGAGCCAGAGAAAATATGGCATTTTTATAGATGGAGCAATAAAAAAGGTATCCATAAGGTGACTTATCCAAAACATACGCAAGAGTGGGAAGAGTTAAAGGCTTTAGCTTTTGAGTCAGATGGAACGTGTATCCCACAATCCATCAAGAACTGCCCCATTTTGGTACTTCTCTTTCTGTGTGTCTATCCGCATAGAATTAATTCGCAGATACTTCGATGGTTAGATACAAAGCTCAAGAGTAAAGTCTGATAAGGATTTCAAAACAGTTAGCAATTTTGAACCAAAAATCAAGGAAGAAAAGAAGAAAGTTCGAGAAGTTGCTGCTGATGGTAATTGGCTTTCAGGGCACTCAGCAGAGATTTGGGAAAACTACCGTGGCAAATACATCGCCGTAGTCAACCAAACACTATTTGTTGGTGATACATGGGAAGAGACTATCAGTAAGGTAAAGGAGAGATACTCTGAAAGGACACCATCAGTGAGACATATCCCGGATAAGAGGAGGATTTGGGCATTATGATTTTTCGAGGTAGATACGAAAATAAAGTTGGTATCTTTCGACCTTATATTAAAGCTGATGATGTGCGTATAGTGGCTGAAAATGTCTTGTTCAGGAGGTAAAAAGTTATGAAAATAAAACCTAAAAGATATATTGTCTGGTCTACTGATAAAGAGATTGACCTAAATGACCCCTGGCAGAGGAAGTGGTATATTGG
Organism: bacterium; assembly: GCA_040754115.1. Classification (GTDB taxonomy): domain Bacteria; phylum UBA9089; class CG2-30-40-21; order CG2-30-40-21; family SBAY01; genus JBFMDD01. The sequence goes on along the minus strand of JBFMDD010000064.1, from coordinate 4,559 downwards.
TGAAGTGTTATCTAATGGGCGGGCAGAGGATATTGCTGAACTTGACTGGGAAGAAGTAAGAAGATTACTTCCTGAACTTAATTTACCCAAAAGGGTCAGAAATCTATGGGAGGATTATTTTGAATACGCTAAAAGGTAAAGGGGTTCTCTTACCAATTGTTTAGCGTATTAAAAAACCAAACCATGAGGTGAGAGAAATAATGGCTTTAAAACTTGTCGAAAGTAGACAGGCAACAGAGGAGGAGATAAGGAAATTTCAAGAGGTTGAGGCTGATGGTAATTGGCTTTCAGAGCACTCAGCAGAAATTTGGGAAAAGTACCGAGGCAAATACATTGCAGTGATTGAGCAGACACTATTTGTTGGCGATACATTGGAAGAGGCTATCAGTAAGGCAAAGGAAAGATGCCCTGAAAGGGAACCGTTAGTAAGGCATATTCCATATAAGAGGAGAATTTGGGTACTATGATTTTTCGAGGTAGATATGAGGATGAAGTTGGTCTCTTTCGACCTTATCTTACTGCTGATGTACTGTCACCAGCAAATAAGTGGGTAGAGGTGGATTTTTTGGTTGACACAGGGGCAGATGAAACATTCCTTGACTTCAGGTTTATCAAGAAATTTAACATTGATACCCGAGGGATAGATGTAAAAGATGATGTGGGAGGTGTTGGTGGTTCAGGGGTGCCTTATTTTCAAATAGACTCTGCTCTGAAGTTGATCTCCCCTGGTGGGACAAAGGTATTTAAGGGCAAAATTAATATCTTTCTTGATCCACATTCAAGTGAAGTCCCTCTCTTGGGTCGGGATGTGCTGGATAACTTTGTGTCCATATTTGATAGAAAGCAAAATTCCATCTTGTTGCTTGATGAGAAAGAGCAATATAAAGTAAGCGTTCAGCCATCAGGTATCAGCAATCAGTTAACAGCCAAGGGAATGGAGTGACACCACTTGTGGTGTCATTGACAGCGCAAGCGCTGTCACTCCAATACCAAGCGTTGTCACTCCAATACCAATTTTGCGTAAAGGGTATCTATGTGTTTGGTAGTCTATGTAACCCAGACACTTAGACACCCAGACACCAGACTACCTGAACGGTTACGATATTTTAATCTTTATCGCTTAGTAACCTTGAACCCTGAACCCTGAACCTGGAACCTTGAACCTGATAAACTGCAAAATTCTTAGCTACCTGAACGGTTACATTAATGGAAGGATTTGTGGAATGGTTAAATAAAGAATCCGAGCTTTCACCTGTGCTTATGGCTGGTGTCAGTCAATATCAATTTGTTGACATTCATCCTTTTTTAGATGGAAATGGTAGAACTGCCCGTGTCTTATGTACACTTGTCCTTTATCAGAATGGTTATGATTTCAAAAGACTCTTTCCCTTATCTGAATATTACGATAAAGATAGAAGAAAATATTACGATGCCATTCAATCAACAAGAGAGAATGATATAAATATGACAGAATGGCTGGAATATTTCACAGAAGGTCTGAGAAGTCAAATGGTGGAAGTGAAGATAAAGGGAGAGAAGGCTATAAGGAAAGAAATTATCATAGAAAAGGCTAAAAGACTTAATTTAAATGAACGGCAACAGAAGATATTGATGCATATAGTAGAAGAGACACAGGTGTCTGTTGAAGGGATAAGACAAAAATTTAATTTTGTCAGAAGAACTATTCTGCGTGATATTTCAAAATTAGCTGAATTAGTAAAGGAAAATAGCAAAGAGCAAGAATGATCCTACAAAGTATTATGAACTACTGTGACAATAGTGTGACATTTACTGTGACAGTTGATTTAACTGTTATTTGGGTAAAGAAAGGAGTATCTGGTAACTGATGATTGGTGGTGAGTATTTATTTAACCAATTACCAATAAAAGAGGAGTATTAAATGATTAATGTAATATTTTTAATTGGAAGTTTGTTGCTTTTAGTTATCATTATGATTGGTGTGATACAGGTTAGTAGAAAGATTCGGACAAAGATGGTTATTTGCTTCTTCTTGATTTCTTTGATACCTGTTATTCCACTTGTCTTTGTCATCAATGGTATTATAGAAAAAAGTCTGAAGATTGGCGTGAATAAAGAGATTGTTGATACCTTAGAAAATGCTAAGGTATTAGTAGAAGAGGTGTTGAGCAAGGAAAAAGAAAAGGTAATTAGAAAGGCAATACATTTGAGTAAAAATCCATTTCTTATTCCTAAAAACCATGATGCAGAATTATTAGATACTAATATAGAAGACCCTATTGTTAAAAAGGCTTTGAGTCAAAAAAAGCCATTTGCAATAGTATGTGGTGAAAATGATGAGATGGTAAAAGGTATTGCTCCTGTATTTGAAGATGGAGAGATAAAAGGAATAGTGGTTGTCAGCTCTACATTGGGAGAGGATTTTATCAGTAGCACTCAGAAAATTAAAGATAGTTTAAAATTTTATAGCTCCATAAATTTACTTCGTGTTCCTATTGGAGAAGGCTATCTGATCATATTTGTTTTTATTGCCTTCTTAATGGTGGCTGTTGCCTTTTTAACGGGATATATCATCTCTAAAAAATTAACTACACCTCTTAAAAGTCTTATCAAGGGATTAGAGGAGGTAGGGGTGGGAAATCTTGATTATGAGGTTAAAGCAGAGACTAAAGATGAGATGGCACGCACGATTACATCATTTAATAAAATGGTAAAGGAATTAAAGGATAGTAGAAAATTATTGATTGAGGCAGAAAGAGAAGCGGCATGGCGAGGTATAGCTCAAAAGATTGCACATGAGATTAAAGGACCATTAACTCCTATTCAACTATCATTACAACATCTTCAAGATAAATACTATGAAGACCCAAAAGCATACGAAAATGTACTAAAAGATTGCACTCGAAGAATAAATGAGGAGGTCGATGCATTACGAAAGATGGCTAATGAATTCTCAGAATTTGCCCGTATGCCAGAGCCATCTTTTGAATATACAGATGTGAATAAAATTTTAGAGGATACCGTTAGTCTCTTCGCACAAGTTAAGCCAGAAATAAAAATTAATCCTACCTATGGGCTGAATTTACCAAGAATTAGACTTGATAGAGAAAGGATGAAAAGGGTTTTTAAGAATATTATTCAAAATGGAATTGATGCATTGGGAGATGAGGGGGAGATAAAGATAAAAAGCTCTGCAAATCCACAATTCCTGAAGATAGAATTTCAGGATACAGGTATGGGAATGGATGAGGAGACAATTAAAAAAATCTTTACCCCATATTTCTCCACCAAATCTCATGGTATGGGACTTGGATTACCTATTGTAGATAAAATTATCCATGAACATCGAGGTAAAATTGAAGTCAAAAGCCAACCGGATAAAGGAACTACATTTATCATTCTTTTACCTGTAAAAAGTAGCGAGTAGTAAGTAGAGAGTAGAGAGTAGAGAGTAGAGAGTAGAGAGTAGAGAGTAGGGAGTAGAGAGATTTCCAAGCCAAAGGAGGATAGAAAGTGATACAGCAAAAGGTATTAGTAGTAGATGATGAGCGGGGTGTGCGCGAAAGTTTAGCTATGATTTTAGAAGATGATGGCTATGTAGTTGTCAGTGCCAAAGACGGTGAGAATGCATTACAAAAAGTAAAAGAACTTAAAATAGATTTGGTCATCCTGGATGTCTGGCTACCTAAAATGAAGGGGACTGAGGTATTAAAAGAAATCCTGGCTATCAAAGAAAATCTACCGGTGATTATGATTTCTGGTCATGCAGATGTAGAAACTTCAGTTAATTCGCTTAAAAATGGTGCAGTTGACTTTATCGAAAAGCCATTGATAAAAGGAAAGATTTTAGTTACTGTTAGAAATGTCCTGCGATTACGATTATTAGAACAAGAAAATAAACTACTAAAACAAGAGAATAAAAACATAAGAGAAATTCTAAATAAAATATACGATTTAAAAGGAGACAGTAAGGAAATTGAAGAACTACGCAGGAAGATTGCAAGGGCTGCCATGACTGATTTTAATGTATTAATTCAAGGAACAGATGATATTCATAGAGAGGTGGTTGCTCACATGATTCATCTGCAAAGTCATAAAAGTGGTAAACCATTCGTTCAGGTAAATTGTGCTACTATAAAAGAGTTATGCACAGATAAATTAGAACACGCAAATCAAGGAACTTTATTTCTGAATAACATTGATAGTCTGGATATGACAATACAAGCAAAAATACTTCATATACTCCAGCAGGATAAGGTAGCCTTCCGTGTTATTGCTGATTCTAATGAGGATTTAAAAGAAAAGGTCTTGGGAAAGACTTTTCGAGAGGATTTATATTATCGACTAAAAGAAATTGTTATTACCATTCCTTAAATTTGGTAATTGGTAACCTACCTTCAACAGCAAAATTCGTAACATATTGATATCATTATACATAAATTTCGACCTGTACGGTTAAGTTCACTAATGAAAATGAAACTTTCATCTCACACTACAAGAAAAATAGAAACTGATAGAAATATAATGGAAATTTATAGAAATTGATTGAAATTGGTAGTAAAAAACAATGAATTTCCATA
>JBFMDD010000063.1:0-7953 GCA_040754115.1 bacterium | reverse complement strand
GACTTGGAAGAGATACCTATGTTACCAGATGATGGATTATTCTCACCTTCATATGTAAATCTTCATTTTGGTAATTATGCCTGTGACTATAGAAGTAAGATAGAAAAAGAACAAGTTTGGGAATTTGTAGTGGAGAGGTGGGGAGATATACAAGAGGTGGAGATAAGTTGGAATATAGACCATGTGCCAAAGCAATATTACTTGTATTTAAAGGATAAAGGAAATAACAAGCTGATTGATTTAAGAAAGGATAGTTTTTATTAAATATAATCATAGTGTTCAAGATAGGCAATTTAGTCTTATTGTTGCAACCTTGCCATTTTTACCAGTCAGTTCAATGGATGCACTTGAAGATGCCTTTTGCTATCCTAATCCTACACATACAGGTGAGATAACCTTCAAGTTGCCTGCAAGGAGAGTAGTGATTAAAATCTTCAATATTGCAGGTGAGAAAGTCTTTGAAGAGATACTTCCTGATGGTGGTTTATGGAAATGGGAATGCATAAATTCAGACAATAAAAAGGTTGCCAGTGGCATCTACATCTATATCCTCACTGATGACAAAACAACTAAGACAGGTAAATTAGGGATAATAAAGTAAGATTTTTGAGATGATTCACTTTGTGAGTGTAAAGATTGGAGATTTGCTCTCCTTACCGCCAATAAATGAAGGAGAAAGCGTTGCAAATGGCTTTTTTAGTTATGGTGCGAGTTTGGGGAGAGTTTTGGGTGATAAAAGATGCCAAAGTGACAAAAAGAGATAATCGGCTTAGTTGACATCAAATTTAAAAAATAGTTGACAGGATATAATTTGTATGGTATATTTTTAAGTAAGGGGGAAAAGAGTGATGATTAGAAAACCAGTAGTTGCAGGTCAATTTTATACTGGGAATCCAGAACGCTTGAAATCAGAAATTCAAGATTATCTTCTACCTGAAGCCACAAAAGAGAAGGTGATAGGATTAGTTGCTCCTCATGCAGGGTATGTGTATTCAGGCTCTACCGCTGGGGCAGTTTATTCAAGGATTAAACCTGCTCAAACTTTCATTATTTTATGCCCAAATCATACCGGATATGGGAAACCATTTGCTATTATGACTAAAGGTAGTTGGGAAACACCATTAGGCGAGATACCAATTGATTTCCAATTAGCTAATCAGTTATTAACTAATTCAAAATACCTACAAGAAGACCATCTTGCTCACCTTTATGAACATTCTATCGAGGTACAACTTCCTTTTCTCCAGGTTATATTTAAACAAGAACCTTTTCAAATCATTCCTATCTGTATAGCTCATTCCAAAGATTCTGATTATAAAGAATTAGGGTTTGAGATTGGCAAGAAGCTACAAAATCTCTCAAAAAATGTAGTTATAATTGCCTCTTCTGATATGACTCATTATGAATCTCATGATAATGCCCAAAGAAAGGATAAAATAGCAATTGATGCGGTCTTAAAATTAGACGAAGATTTACTTTTAGAAAAGGTCAATACACTCCATATAACAATGTGCGGATATATCCCTACTATAATTATGTTAGCTGCGGCTAAGGAGTTGGGTGCTAAAGAAGCAGAACTTGTTAAATACACTACTTCTGGAGAGACAAGTGGAGATTATCAACAAGTAGTTGGTTATGCAGGGATTATTATTAGATAAAAGGAGGAGACCAAAATGACCTTTCTGGAAGCACTGGCATTAGTAGGAACAGCAGCTACAATATTAGGAGTATTTCTTACTATCTATGCAATAGTCAACAACAAAACACTTAAAAAAGAAAGTATGTTAACTCGAAATGTAATAACAGAAGTAATAACAGAAGAAAGCAGGCTAACGAGAGAAATAATGGGAAAAGAGACTAAATTAGTTAGAGAAATGACTAAGGAAATTGCTGAATACTTAGGGAATTTAACGAGAGAATCTATAAAAGAGACAAAAGAAACTACTAAGTATTTAGGCGACTTAATTGTTGCTGAAGGAAATAAAACTCGTAAGGCTATTGGCTAAGGAAATAACAGTGGGGAAATATAAAAATCCAATACCTACGGTAGATATAATAATTGAGTTAGAAGATAAAGGGATTATTTTAATTAAGCGTAAAAATCCGCCTTATGGCTGGGCAATACCAGGTGGATTTGTAGATTATGGAGAGAGTTTAGAGCAAACTGCCATACGAGAGGCAAAAGAAGAAACCTCTCTTGATGTAGAACTTATAAAACAATTTCATACCTATTCAGACCCTCAAAGAGACCCAAGACATCATACAATCACTACTGTCTATATTGCTAAAGCAACAGGAACTCCAAAGGCATGTGATGATGCAAAAGAAATAGGTATCTTCACACAAGAAAACCTACCACTAAACCTTGCCTTTGACCATGCAAAGATATTAAAAGACTATTTTTCTTCCTTTAAAAATTTACTTTGACTTTATTAAATATTTATGCTAATATTTAACCATGCTTAATGGTGAAGATATACTTTGTATTTCAACTGCAGATTGGGATAATATTGCCTGGACAAATAAACAGCATATTATGTCCAGATTATCAAAGACTAACAGAATTCTATACATTGAGTCTTTAGGATTACGACAGCCCACTATTAAAAAAAAGGATATTTTGCGGGTATTAAAGAGGATAAAAGACTGGTTTAAAGGAACACGAAAGATAAATGAGAATCTGTTTGTTTATTCACCTATAATTTTACCATTGCATAAGATTAGATTTGTTCAGAAAATAAATCATTTAATCCTCTGGCTAACCCTAAAATTACTGCTAATAAGATTAAGATTTAAAAAACCAATTCTCTGGACTTATTCGCCACCAACTACCTCTCTAATTGGTCGATTAAATGAGAAATTGGTTGTCTATCATTGTGTAGATGAGTTATCTGCTACACCAAGAATACCAGCTTATTCTATCCTAAAAATGGAGGAAGAACTACTTAAAAAAGCTGATTTGGTATTTACTACATCCAAATCATTGTACGAAAAGAAGAAGATGTTTAATCAGAATACTTATTATATGCCTAATGTAGCTGATGTTACACATTTTATGACTGCTTTAGGTGATTTATCAATTCCAGAAGATATAGCTAATATTAAACATCCAATTATCGGATTTATAGGAGCTATTGCTTCATACAAACTTGACCTTGAACTTATAAAATATATTGCTTTGAGACATCATGAATGGTCAATAGTATTAATTGGGGATGTGGCAGAAGGAGAAAATGAGGAGGGGATAGAAGAGTTAGAAGCTATAACAAACATTTTTATGTTAGGTGGAAAAAGATATGAATCTTTACCATCCTATATTAAGGCTTTTGATGTTTGCATCTTGCCAAATAAAATCAATGAATATACCAAGAATATGTTTCCAATGAAGTTCTTTGAATATTTGGCAACAGGAAAACCAATTGTACTTACCCAACTCCCAGCAATTAATGAATACAGCAAAATCTGTTACATAGCTAAAGACAAGGAGGGATTTGTACAATATATTGAGCAAGCTCTGATGGAAGATAATTTGCAATTAAGCAAAAAACGAATAGAGATTGCAAAAGAAAATACATGGGAAGTTAGGATAGAAGAGATGTCGAAGTTAGTGGAAGAAAAACTCTATGGGAGTAGAAAGTAGAGAAACTATACTCAACACCGTTACAAATTGCGATTTTAGAAACGGTTCACTTTAGCGTGAAAGCTTGCAGTTAAAAAATGGATATGAAATTAGAAATTGGGGAAGGAAGTGAAGACCTAATTTCCAATTTCTAATTTCCAAAAGAAATCACATGGAAAACGATGAAAATAAACCGTCCCTAAATAACTCAGTTAATGGCAGTGTCCAGTATAATCTTTATCGATTAGTAACCTTGAACCCTGAACATGGAACCTTGAACCTGATAAACTGCAAAATTCTTAGCTACCTGGACGGTTACGCATTATCTTTATATAGCTTTTAGGAAAGGATATCTGAATAAACAGTAAAATAAGGTTCGAGGTTCAAGGAGAAAGGAGCAAGGTAGAGTAATCTTGTTCCTTGCTCCTTGCTCCTTGCTCCTTGCTCCTTGCTCCTTGCTCCTTGCTCCTTGCTCCTTGCTCCTTGTTCCTTGTTCCTTGTTCCTTGTTCCTTCGGTGTGGGTGAAGAAGGAATTATCTGCTCAGAAAGGCTAATAAAATCAACCCTCAATTTTATCCGAGAACGTTCCTTATTTTAAAGGAGGTATTTAAAAAAATGAAAGAGGTAATTTTGATGTGGAGAAACACAAGAATGGTAGTTTTAACGGCTGTATGTGCGGCGGTATATGCAGCAATACTTATTCCTTTTAAGATTGCTACCATTATCCCAGGTTTTACTGAGGTGCGTCCTGCAGCTACTTTACCAGTAGTATTTTCACTTATGTTTGGTCCTGCAGGTGCCTGGGGCGCTGCATTTGGTAACTTGATTGGTGATTTCTTTGGTACTTTAGGACCTGGGTCTTTCTTTGGCTTTATTGGTAACTTCCTGTATGGATTTATACCATACAAAATCTGGCAATATGTCTCTAAACAAGACCCGATATTCAAAATCTCGAAGGCATCTCTAAATTATTTTTGTTGTGTAGCATTGGCTTCAACTGCATGTGGAATTTTTATTAGCTGGGGGGTAGATTTATTAGGGCTTGTCCCAATTGCGATATTAGCCAATATCATCACGCTAAATAATTTTATCGTATCTGCTCTACTGGGACCATTTCTACTTGTTATTCTCTATGTAAGGGTAAAAAAATGGCGATTACTTTATACTGATATTTTAAGGGATGAAGAATTACCAAAGAGAAGAAAATTTGCATGGATTGGTATTTTATATATATTAATTGGCAGTATTGGAGGACTTATGGCAATTAACCTTGCCAGCTTTGGTTTCATTCAATTACCAATAAACTGGATTACCATGGTACCCGCAGTGTTACTTATCATTATGGGTACAATCCTCATTTAAAAAACAATTGACACAAACTTAAATCTTTAGTATAATTCTTTCAGGAGACAAGTAAAGATGGAAGAACAACAGGTAGATCTTTCTGTTATTAGCCCAGTATATAATGAGGAGGCAAATATAGTAGAGTTGTATTTTCGGCTATCAAAGGTGTTAGCTAAATTGGGTAAGTCTTATGAAATTATTTTTATAGATGACGGAAGTACAGATAGAACCTATCCTTTAATTAAAGACCTGAAAGTTCGTGATGATAAGATAAAAATTATCAAGTTTATTCGCAGTTTTGGACAATATTTAGCTGTAATAGCTGGGTTTAATCAAGCAAAAGGGAAAATAGTAGTGAGTATTGAAGGAAATCTTAAAAGCCCACCTGAAGAAATCCCCAACCTATTAGCAGAATTAGATAAAGGCAATGATGTAGTAGTTGGCTCAACAGGAGTACAACATATCAATGTTATTTTTCGCCCTATCGTTCATATAGTTAACTGGTTTGTCTCTAAACTTACTGGTATCCCCATAACTGACTATGAATGTTTACTTATGGCTTATAAAAGAGGGGCAGTAAAGATGATACTACAATGTCGAGAAAGAACACCTTTTATTCGTGCATTAATAGGTTGGCTGGGACTTAAAGTAGGCGAAGTTACGCTTGGCATGGATAAACTTCATAGCTCCACAAAGATAGTTTCTGATTTGTTAAAAACAGACTTTGAACTCATTACAAGTTTTTCAACACTACCAATTCGTTTCTTAAGCTCTATTGGAGTATTTATGGGCTCATTAGCAATTATACTTGGTATCTTGTGGGTAATCCAATCATTCATTTTAGGAATAGGTAATAGCTTAATGATAGCATTTCTATCTATTCTTTTTGGAATACAATTATTTGGACTTGCCTTCCTCAGTAAGTATGTCGCTAAGATCTATGTTCAAATACAAGGTAGACCTTATTATATAATTGATGAGGTGATTGAGTAAAGATTTGATACACGAATTCATTTGTTATATCCGTTTAATTCGAGGTAAAAAATATGGATGCTATTAAGGTAAAAGATGTTTCATTTACTTATCAGGATATGTATTCTAATGCCTTGAGTAAAATGAATCTTGAGGTAAATGAGGGAGAGTTGGTAGTACTTATGGGCAAAAGTAGGGCAGGTAAATCTACACTTTGTAGAGTATTAAATGCCTTAATACCAACATTTTATAATGGTATATTTTATGGGACGGTGGAAATCCTTAATGAGCTTACATTTGGGAAAAAGGTCTTTGAAGTGGCTAAAGATGTAGGCATGGTCTTTCAGGACTTCGAATCACAACTATTCTCAACTAATGTAGAGTTAGAATGTGCTTTTGGACCAGAGAATTTCTGCATATCAAGAGATGAAATAATTAACAGGATGAAAGAATCATTACTTAAAGTGGGATTAATAGGTTTTGAAAAAAGAAATCCAACTACACTATCTGGTGGTGAAAAACAGCGTCTGGCTATTGCATCTATTTTAACAATGAAGCCTAAAATACTACTCATGGATGAGCCAACTACAGATTTAGACCCTCTTGGGAAATCAGAGATTTTTGCTGTGTGTGAACTTCTAAAAGAGGATGGTGTAACCTTACTTTTAGTAGAGCATGAGATTGAACTTGCATACTATGCAGATAAAATTATCCTTATGGACCAAGGAGAGATGGTTTTAGAAGGAGCACCGGATGAAGTCTTACGAAAGGTAAGGCTAATGGAGCGATGTGGGATCCGACCGCCTCAAATTCCACGATTATTTCAAGAACTCAAATATAAAAAGAAACTACCCCTAACCCCACAAGAGGCTTACCAAATATTTAAACAACAAAACTGGCAAATCCCAGAAGGAAGATACAATGTCCTCAAATGGCGGGATGGTAAAAGGATGGAAAAATATCAAGACCCGGTGATTGAAATAGCAAACTTAGAATTTAATTATCCTGATGGGAAAAAGGTATTAGAAGAAATAGATTTGACTATCAGGCAGGGAGAATTTGTTGCTATCTTAGGGCAAAATGGCTCTGGAAAGACTACACTTGTTAAACATTTCAATGGACTCCTTAAACCTACAAAAGGCAATGTACTTGTTTCAGGTATAAATACTCGAAGAAGAAAGGTATCAGACATGGCAAAAGAAGTAGGTTTTATATTTCAGAATCCTGATTGTCAGATATTTGAGCATACAATATTTGATGAGGTTGCATTTGGCCCTCGAAATCTCGGAATATCAGAAAAAGAGGTATCAAGACGGGTATATGATGCCTTAACTGCAGTACAATTAGAGGCTTATGAAAAGGATGACCCATTTGCACTTACCAAAGGTGAAAAGCAAAAATTAGCTGTTGCATCAATCCTTGCTTGTACTCCAAAGATTTTAATATTAGATGAGCCAACTACTGGATTGGATTATCATGAGATAATAAGTATAATGAATCTTTTAGCAGAATTGAATGAAAGAGGACATACAATTATTATAATTACTCATTCGATGTGGGTAGCGGTAGAATATGCTCATCGAATTATTGTCTTATCTGAAGGGAAAATTATACTTGATGATACCCCAAGAATGGTTTTTAAAGAAGAAGAAATTCTCAAACAATTCCACCTTTTAGTTCCAGAAATAGTCAGTTTAAGTAATATGTTAGGCAATATGACATTATTATCAGTGGATGAGTTCAAGTTCTGCCTGTTAGATTAATACAAATTCTTATAGAAATTTAGTTATTATCTGTGTAATGTTTAATCTTCTCTAAAATTAATCTGGGTTTAATCATAATTATATTATACAAATAATATTACTTTTTGTCAAGTTGATTTTACATAAAGTTGTGATTCAGACAGTAGAGGCTAATATTACAAGATTTTATTAAAGGGGGATAGGTGGAAAGATTAAAAGGGAATGGGATGGGAATGAATAGGAGTATTTTTATCTTCATTAGATCAAGAATAAAGG
>JBFMDD010000062.1:0-4930 GCA_040754115.1 bacterium | reverse complement strand
TATAGCATAGGAGGAGACCAATGTCAAGTATTTTTGTTAAAAAATTTGCAGATTTTTTAATGAGTTAAGTATTTATATATCAAGTGGTTAAAGGTATAGAGAAGAGGTCACTTGCCGATTTAAGGTTCAAATTTAAGATTTAAAAAACAGGAAATAAGAAATGGAACATGAAAAAGATCAAGAAACAGAAATCTCAAAGGTATTTGATGAACTTTGGGAAAAAAGAAAAGAAGTAAATTCATGGGATTATCTTTCAGAAATAATATATAATAGAATACTGGATGAATTAAAAGAAATAGAGGGGGTTAAGGAAATCTTAGAAACAGGTAGTGGAACAGGAAGAATTTCTCTTAGATTAGCTCAAAATGGCTATAAAACTACTCTGCTTGATATTTCATTTTCAGCTTTAAAAATCAGTGAGAAGTTATTTAAAAAAGAAAACCTCTCAGCTAATCTAATAGCTGGTTCTATATTTAACCTACCTTTTATAGATAAAACCTTTGATATAGTATGGAATGCTGGGGTAGTTGAACATTATTTGGAAGAAGACCAAAAAAAAGCCTTCTTAGAAATGATTAGAATCTGTAAGAATGATGGATTAATCATTACTATGAATCCTTCAGCTAACTCTTTAATATATCGAGCAGGAAAATATACATTAGAAAAAATAGGAAAATGGGAATATGGTTTTGTAAAACCCATTAAAAGCTTTGAAAATTTATCAAAGGAATTAAAGGTTAAATTATCTAAAGAATACTCAATTGGCTTTATAATATTATTTACTGAATTTTTTAGGCGATTTATTCCTTATGGGAGTATAATTTCTAACTTTCTTGGGAAAATCTTTATCTCTTTAGAGAGGAATCCAGGAGGAAAATTTATCAGATGGATTGATAAAACTCTTTCAAATATATTTGGAGGATATTTATTGGTAAGTGTAATAAAAAATGAGGAATCTTTAATATAAAGTTCATTAAGAGGTTGTTAGATAGACATTGTATCTTAAATACTGAGACCTTATATGATTATACCAGGGCTAATAAGATATTTTCACTGCTTACTATAGAACTTTGGTTTAGAATTTTTATTGATGGGAATATGGAGTATTAAAGATTGTAAAGCTATTTCTGGAGAAGGATTTATGAAAGTTGAAAGAACTCCTCAATATTTTTTGACATGGCTTCTATTTGTCTCAATATTTGCACGGGTAGTACTTGCATTTATATATGTACGGTATCCAGATATTCCTGTTGATATGTGTTACTATGTCTGGGCAGCAAAGATGTTGTTAACTGGGGAGCCGCTATATAAAACTCTCCAAGAGAATGGGATATTGCATCCCTACGGACCACTATGTGGAACTGTATTTGCTGTGTGGATAACATTGTTTAAAGAGAAGTGGGTATTTCTAAATTTTCCGAGTATCATCTTCGACTGCTTGATAATAGTCATTATCTTCTATATTATAAAAGAGTTGGTGAATGAAAAAGTAGCAAGGTTTGGGAGTATCTTTTATGCCTTCTCATACCTTCCTTTAATCACTTCTGGAGCATTCGGGAATGATGATCAGATGTATCTATTCTTTATGTTATTATCTATATACCTTTTGATTAAACACAGATTTTCTTTAGGGATGGTCAGTTTTGGTATTACCTTAGGGTTTGGAGTCCAGATGGTTCCTGTTCTGCCTGCTATAGCATACTATCTATACAGAAAATTTGGCATAAAAGGGCTACTTAAATACTTTACCTTAATACCATTCACCCTCTTCCTAATCCTTATACCATTCTACTTCAATTCTGGGCTGGATGTATTATACCCTTATAGCGGGAAACCTTTTAGTTCTGGTCCATTATTTGTAAATATGTTAAGCCCTCTAAATTTTATAAGAGTAACAATTGCCTTTTGTATTAATGCCATACATTATCTCTCTACCCATACTGTGATTCCAAAAGAGATGAATCCTATCCCTGCCTATCCCCATTCACACCATCCACTTAATCTATTCTTCAATCAGGTAGCAGCTCCTGTTGTTCTTCTTTTTGGAGTTATTGGTATCATCTGGTATATGTTCAGGTTCAAAATAGAAAACAGAGAGATTGAGTTGGTTAGAAACTCCTTCTTATGGATCTTTGGAGCCTTAATATTCTCAAGATGTGTAACAGATCTGTACTTTAATTGGCTACTTCCCTCTTTTTTAATCCTGATATTATTTAAAGAGCAGATAAAATTTGTAGATTTTAAACTCAAAAAACAGGAGATTCTTGGTATCATTCTCACTTTTATTGGGCTCCTAAATACTCTTCATATAAGTGCTCAAGAGCCTAATCTCTCTTCTATTGATAGAGTTCGGGCTTTTCTAACTCCTATCTTGGTTCCTCTTGGAACTTATCTTATGTTATACCGAACTAAAATCAGTAAGAGTTGGGCACTACTTATGTTTGGTTTTACAGTCCCAGGGTTAAAACCTGCAATAATGCTTTTCAAACCATTCTTAGTAAGGTTCATCCCTGAGATTCCAAT
Source organism: bacterium (assembly GCA_040754115.1). Lineage (GTDB taxonomy): Bacteria > UBA9089 > CG2-30-40-21 > CG2-30-40-21 > SBAY01 > JBFMDD01. The sequence goes on along the minus strand of JBFMDD010000062.1, from coordinate 2,407 downwards.
ATCCTATGGAACATATCTCTCCTATTTTGTGCAATATTCTCTAAACATTTTGGGTTTTGGGGATAGTATTTGTATGGATAATATGGATTGCAAGGAGTATGCATCGGCTCTTAACAGAAAAGGAAGGAAATCTGAGTAGAGAAGTTAGACGATCATAGCTCAATGCAAAATGCACGATCCACTTCGTAGGAAATGCAAGAAGTGGAAATATTTGGTTTATGTTTAAGAAAATATGGCATGCATGGAAAGATGTTGCTCATAAAACAGGTAATTTTCAAGCAAGAATAATATTGTCCATTTTTTACTTTATTATGGTTGCTCCAATTGCAATTGGAGTTAAACTTTTCTCAAATCCTTTGGGATTAAAAAGAAGGGCAAATTCATATTGGATTCCAAAGGTATTTAAAAAATATGATTTAAAAAATGCACGGAGGCAATTTTGAAATGTATATTCTTGGCATCTCATGTTTCTATCATGATGCTGCTGCGGCTATATTAAAGGATGGAATATTAATAGCAGCTGCTGAAGAAGAAAGATTTACACGCAAAAAAACATGATTATGACTTTCCAATTAATGCCATTGAGTTTTGCCTTAAAAAGGCAAAGATAAATGCCAATGAGTTAGAATTTGTTATATTCTATGAAAAACCTTTTATTAAATTCGAGCGTATTCTTATGACCACCTCTCAGATGTTTCCAAAGTCGTGGAAGGTATTTCGTGAAGCAATGATAACCTGGCTCTTAGATAAACTATGGGTAAAAAGTATTATAAAGGAGAGATTAAAGATACCTGAGGGGAAGATACTTTTTGGAGAACATCATCTTTCACATGCTGCAAGTACCTTTTTATGTAGTCCTTTTGATGAAGCAGCCATTCTAACTGTAGATGGAGTAGGAGAATGGACTACATCTACATTAGGAATTGGTAAGGGAAATCAGATAACCTTGCTTAAAGAAATAAGATTTCCACACTCCCTTGGTCTTCTTTATAGCGCATTTACTGCCTTTTTGGGATTTGAGGTTAATGAAGGTGAGTATAAGGTAATGGGTATGGCTCCATATGGCAATCCAAGGTATGTAGATAAAATTTATAAATTGCTTGATATAGCAGATGATGGTAGTTTTGAGTTAGATATGGACTACTTCTCATATCACTACTCTCCTGACAGCACATTTAATTTTAGGTTTGAGAACCTCTTTGGAGAACCCAGAGATTCCAAGGCACATTTCTTTACCTCCTCTACAGGCTATCCAAGTTACTATGGAGAAAAACCAGCTAATTATGATGAGTTAAGTAATCAGAATCAATATTATGCTGACATAGCAGCAAGTATACAGCGGGTAACTGAAGAGGTTCTTTTACAGATGGTAAATTATCTTTACAAAAAAACAGGATCAAGGAAAGGATAGAGTCAGCGGGTTGCGATGGATATATTACCAAGCCAATTAATACCAAAGAATTCAGTAAAACTGTAGCAGGGTTCTTAAAAGTCTTGGAAAAATAGACAGGAGTGTGATACACAAAGATGGAACAAAAAAGATCAAAAATTTTAGTAGTTGATGACGAACAGGCAAATGCAGAATTAGTAGAAGCCATTTTAAGTACTCAATATGAGGTTAATATCGCTTACAGTGGAGAAGAAGCCTTAGAAAAAATTAACCGAAACATACCAGATTTAGTCCTACTTGATATAATGATGCCAGGTATGAACGGATATGAGGTCTGTTCAAAGCTACAAGAAAAGAAAGAATTTGCCTTTATTCCGGTTATCTTTTTAACTGCTCTAACAGGAGAACAAGATAGAGCAAGAGCATTTGCTTCTGGAGGTGTGGCTTATCTTACAAAACCTTTCAATAAGGATGAACTACTTTTTGCGATACAGAAACATTTGCAGACAAAACGACATTGGGATGAATTACAAAAAGAACAAGTTTCCGTAGATATTCAAAAACTCTCTCCTGATTTCAGAAGATTCAAAGAGTTTTTATTTGACCGATTAAATCTACCACCAAATCAGAGGCAAAAGCTCTCATCTATAGGAGTTTTTCAACTTTACTCAATGTCCACTGATGTGAGCATTTCCAACCAACAAGTGGCAAAACTTATTGCTGAGTTTTTGAATACAAGGTATACTCCATTTATTGACCCTGAAGATGTTCAACTGGGAGAACTTCCGACATCATTCTGTAGCAAAAATTTCGTTGTGCCAATAAGTGACGACCCATCAAGATCCACATTTGTGGTCGCTAACCCGTTCAATTTTGAACTTATTGATAGTTCAAGAGTCTCTCCTTGTGTCATAATTTCTGGATGTTCAAGAAGTTTCCCAAGCCAAAATTTCTCTCCTTTCCAGTAAATCATGGTCATTCTTGTCTCCATAATCATTCCTCCTATATTCTCGATGA
>JBFMDD010000061.1:0-3482 GCA_040754115.1 bacterium | reverse complement strand
ACTGTGATTTTTATTCCTGTGCTATCGAGTTAATTCTGCTTTTAAGATTAAGTGGTTTATCCTTTTTTAACCGCAAAGAACGCAAAGAAATTAACCGCAAAGAACGCAAAGATTATAGTGCTCTGTTAAGATTGAAGTTGGATGTTACTTAGGTAATCGGTAATCAGTAATCGGAGATAAGAGGCGCCATTGTTTTCTCTTCACCGATAACCTGATAACCGATAACTTTCTAAACATAGCAAAGCAAACTTAACAAAGCAATAGGTTGTTCACCACTTTATTTTCCTTCCTTTGCGTCCTTTGCGAAATCTTCCTTTGCGCTCTTTGCGGTTAAATCTTTATACCTTTAAAAAACTTGAACATCAAGTAATAATTAAGTAAACCCCATTAGAAAGGGCGGGACTTTAGCCTCTGCACTCAATAAGGAATAAAACGATCTATTTATCCCATCCCCAGCATACACATGCCTCGTTAGATGCACAACATCTAAACGGGGTGAAGGCGGGGCTTTCTAAAGGTATGAAATGTATGTATTGCCAATTGCTGTTTTTTCATTGACATCTGGTAGATTTTAGAGTATAATTTAGGCGTAAGCGTTCAGGTGTAAGTAAGGTAAAATGGAAAAGTAGGGGAAAAGGGGAAAAATATTAAAGAATTTCATTTCAAACTTCTGAACCTCTCAGCTAAATTCAACTTAAGCTACGCAATTACACAGAGTAGAGAATTTATTCTCTTATATCTGCAAGAGAGATTAAAATCTCTACTCATAACAAACAACTTTCAAATTCCATACATTAAAATAAATTTCCCTTTTTCTCATATTTCCCCTTTTTCCTTCATTACACCCTGAACGGTTACATTTAGGCATTCTCTGGAGGAATAAAATTATGTATAACTGGTCTGTAGATGAAGATAGGTTTATGAAGGAAAAACCAGAAGAATTTAGACTCTGGAAGCTAACTCAATTAATAAATTATGGACTGGATGGGGAAAGACTTAATCGGACAGAAGTAATAGAATCATGGGAGCGGATAAAATCTCATATTGACCCTTATAAAAGGCGCTTTTTGGAGTATTTACTATGGGGAAAACTATACTCACTTCCAAACAACTTGACTTTTTGGAACTTATCAACAAAGAAAAACAAATCACAGATAGATTCTATCTAACTGGTGGCACTGCACTTTCAGAGTTCTATCTTAAACATCGGCTTTCTTTAGACCTTGATTTTTTCTCAGAGACAGAAGAGGTCGACCCAAAGATAATCGAAGCATTTCTGCACAATATCTCACCCACTCTTGATATTTCAAGAATAAAAAGAAGTCAATTTTTAGGACTTTTTAGCTATACACTTATCTATAGTAACGAAGAATTTCTTAAGGTTGATTTTAGTTACTATCCTTTTCCTCGTATAGAGAAGGGAGGTTATTACAAAAACATTCCTATTGCAAGCATTTATGATATTGCAGTAGATAAACTCCATACCATTTTTATGCAACCAAGAGCTCGGGATTACATTGATCTTTATTTTATAATGCAAGAGAAAGAATATGGTTTGCAGAACTTAATCTTAAATGCCAAAGCAAAATTTGACTGGGATATTGACCCTATTAATCTTGGAAGTCAATTTATGCGAGTAAAAGACCTTATCGATTTTCCTCATATGCTTAAGCCTTTTGACAAAAAAGAGATGGAGAAATTCTTTTTTAATTTGGTGAAGGAATTAGAAAAAGAGATTTTTGATAGATAAGAAGCCTGCGACTATCAGACTTTGTGCCTCTGTGCCTTTATGGCTCACAGAGGCGACAGCTAACTCTTTGTTGCTGTTAGAGAAAAATAGTTATTGACAAACTCTATCGGATGATATATAATATTATTATCCGATGTATCGGATAATAATAGGAGCTATCAGCATGGAAAAAGAGCAAATAATAGAGGCTTTACTTTTATGGAATTTCTGGGAGAAGGATATAGATACAGGCATTTGGCGAGAGGAGTATTTAACCCGGATAAAAAGATATTTGGAGACGGATGAAATTGTGACATTAACAGGGGTGAGGCGCTGTGGTAAAAGTACACTCCTACTCCAGGTAATAGCTCAGTTAATCAAGAATAATGTTCAAAGGTCTAATACGCTTTATGTTAATTTTGAAGATCCAAAGTTCTATAATTTTTTGACTATAGATTTATTAGATAATATCTGGCAGGCATACCAGGATTATTTAAAGCCTTGCGGCAAAGTATATTTAGTCCTGGATGAAATACAAAAGATACCTGGCTGGGAGAGTTGGGTAAGGGCTAAATATGATAGAAAAGAGAATGTAAAAATATTCGTTACTGGCTCCAATGCCGAGCTTTTATCTTCGGAATTTGCCAGTGTATTAACGGGCAGACACTTACAGGTATATGTCAGCCCTTTAAGTTTTACAGAGTTCCTGAAGTTCAAAGATATGGAAATGGAAACTGACCCATTGTGGTTGGTAAAGCAAAAAAACACCTTAAAGAATTTTGCTTTTGAGTATCTGCAATTAGGTGGTTTCCCTAAAATTGTCCTGACCAAAGATGAATTGTTACGCCAGGAATTGTTATCTCAGTATTTTACTGATATCATAAATAGAGACATTGTCGTTAGATACAAGGTGAAGGATGTAGACAAGTTGGAGAGTCTGGCCTTATTCTACAGCACAAATTTTACCCGTAAATACAGTTTTAATAAGATAAAACGAGTAATTGATTTTTCAGTATCTTTAGACTCTATCCACCGTTTTTCTCATTATTTAAAATCTGCCTTCCTGATTGATTTTGTCCCACGATTCTCTTATTCTTTGAGGAATCAAATGCAGACAGAGCGAAAGGTGTACTTTATAGACAACGGTATGCACAATGCGATAGCCTTTAAGTTTTCTGAAGATAAGGGGAAATTATTAGAGAATGCCGTCTTTGGCCATTTAAAAAGGCAAAACAAAGAGGTGTATTATTTCTGTGAAAAACAGGAAGTGGATTTTGTCTTAAAGCAAGGATTAGAGATTACAGAATTAATCAATGTTTGTTACAATCTGGAAAATAAGGAAACATTACTTAGAGAAACCTCTGCTTTATTGGAAGCGATGAGGTATTTTAAATTAAAGGAATCCAAAATAATTATTGCTGAGGGAAGAAGCCAGAAAATAACAGAGCAGGGATTTAATATTCAAATTATCCCCTTTTATCAATGGGCATTGGAAAAGGGCTTTTAATTTCAATGCAACCATTTTGGTGTAAAGAAGGGGGATAAGGAGATAAAGAAGGAAGAATATCAAGAAAGTTTGCTCACTGAGGCAGTAATTTATTGTATCATACCGTAATCTCCCTATCTCCTTTCTGGTATAATATATTTATTAGATATTAGTAAATATAAAAAATATTATAAAAGTTCTTTACCAGAGAGCCTCAAGAAGGTATAGTTAAATATGTAAAAATAACCTTTAAGGAGGTGTCTAACA
>JBFMDD010000060.1:0-2640 GCA_040754115.1 bacterium | reverse complement strand
TCGAAATTAGAAATTAGGGAGAGAAGTAAAAGCCCAATTTCTAATTTCCAATTTCAATTTTCTGTGGACGCTTACAAATAAATATCCGAAAGAAATCATAGGAAAAACGATAAAATGAACCGTCTCGGTAAAATTAAATCGTAATTCGTTGTTTGTGCTTTGCTTAACGAACAACGAACTACCATATTCTTTTGTAAAAGGGAGGGGAAAAAATGAATAGTGGTAGTTTATTAAAAGGAAGTGTGACCAGTATAAAGCGACTATCTCTCCATTATCCTATAGAGAAAGAAGTCGCAAGGGTCACCAGAAAATATCCTATGCGCATCAATACCTACTATCTGTCTTTAATCAAAGAAAGGGGAGATGGAATATGGAAGCAATCTGTGCCGGATATAAAGGAATTAGAAGGTGAAGGAGAACCTCCAGACCCGCTGAATGAAGAAGAAGATAGTCCTGTGGCAGCACTTATTCACAGATATCCAGACCGCGTTTTACTACTTGTCTCAGACAAGTGTGCGATGTATTGTAGGTTTTGTACGAGAAAAAGAATGGTTCCAGATCCATTCAAAAGAATAAAGAAGGAACAGGTTTTAAGGGGAATAGAATATATAGAAAACCACCCGGAGATAAGGGATGTTTTAATATCAGGAGGCGATCCACTCCTCTTGAAAAATGAAGAGATTGGGTTTTTCTTGCAACGGCTGAGAGAGATTGAGCATGTTGAAATATTGAGGATAGGCACGAGAGTACCCTGCTCTTTTCCACCAAGGATAACGAATGGTCTGGTGCCACTACTTAAAAGATACCACCCACTTTACATAAATACCCACTTCAACCATCCCCAGGAGTTCACAGCAGAAAGCAGAAGGGCATGTTCAATGATTGTAGATGGAGGCATTCCGCTCGGAAATCAGACTGTCCTGCTAAAAGGGGTGAATGATTCCGTTGAGGTAATGAATTCCTTGATGCGGGGACTATTGTCTATGCGAGTAACACCATATTACATATATCAAGCCGATAGAACTAAAGGAACAAAACATTTCAGAACAGATGTGGATACAGGAATTGAGATATTTAAGAGATTGAAATTCCATCCTTGTCTTCCGATGCCACATCTTGTTATTGATGCACCCGGTGGAGGGGGGAAGATACCAATAACTCCTGAATACAAGTTTGATAATAGAGATGAAGATGGTATAGCTGTATTAAACCTTGAGTCCCTTGAATATAACAGCTTAAATTCACAATTAAAAGATGCAAGAGATAAAGGTGCAGAGATAATTGTCCTTGAGGTAAAGAAAATAGAGGATAAAAGGGATAAAAGAATCTATGAAATCTTGAAGCAATACCATCCCTTATACCTGAATATGCATCTAAATCATCCGACTGAATTAACCGAAGATGTCAAAGAGGTATCCGTGAGGCTTGCTGATACCGGTGTTGTCCTGGGAAATAGAATTGATTTGATAGAGGGTGTAAATGATAATCCAAAGACGATAAAGGAACTGGTGCATAGTCTTTTGAAGTTTGGAATTAAACCTTACTATCTCCATACAATTAAAGAAGAGGAGGGGAAGGCAATCATCTCTTCCTTGAGAGGATTTACAACGGGAATGGCTGTTCCACACCTTGTTTTAGGTGATAGGGTGATCTGTCCAGATTACATTGTAAAGAAATCGAAGGAGAAGATTGTATTAAGAAACTACCAAAATAAGACTTTTGAATATATTAATAATTAGTAACTGTTCAGGTGGTCTATATGGTCTGGTGTGTGGGTGCCTGGGTGAATGGAGAATCTTGGGACGGTTCATTCTCAGACAATTTCCTATGATTAGATTACACCTGCATCGCAAGGTTGGTAATCAGTAATTGGTAATTTGGTAATCGGTATCCTACCCTACTTGATTACCCGATAACCTATAATCGAATCGCCAAAACCTGTTCCTGACAGGTTCAAGAATTAGAATCGGTAAGATACCCGCAAGCTTTCAAACAAAAGTGAACCATCTATTCCATTTTTAGTTTCATTCCAACAGACAAAGTATCTCTTTTTAAACCATTTAATCTACAAATAGTAGATATATCAACTCCATATTTTTGTGAAATCTTCCATAAGGTATCCCCTGCTTTAACTACATGAGTTACACAGAACTTCTTTTGCGTAGGCTTTGTAGAATTTACTTTAGTGGAAGCACACGGAGGAAGTTTTGGTGATGATACATTCCAGTTATGAGTTTTGATAGTATAACTCAGAAATAAATCTTCACACCTTAATTCATTATGGTTATCTAATGTCGAACTTGCAGCTTTAGCCTGGTTAATTAATAAATCTAAAAAGGGATAATTAAAGGTAACGAAAAGATAAAAAATTAATCCACAAATAATGATAAATCCGTTTCTGCGCATTATTTTTCTCCTTTTAAGTCATTCATAATACATATCGACATTTTACCTCCTACACTTTAACTATAAAATAAAAAAATAAGGAGTCAGATAAAATTTATATGCCTGAAAAATGAAATAGCAAACAAAACTTGCAGGTCGAACAGAAATTCCCCAAGTTTTTCTAAGAGGATGGCAGATGAAGAGGAAGGTATAGAGAGGGCACTATTTCCCCTTTCCCCAAAAATCTTTTTTTGA
>JBFMDD010000059.1:0-4546 GCA_040754115.1 bacterium | reverse complement strand
AAATCAAAGTGCAAATTTAACCATAAGGACCCAGATAAGATAAAAAATCCTGCAACTGAGGAAAGTGGTTGGAAAGGTTCTTTCCGTTGTGACGGTTTTGTAGAGTATTGTTATGAGCAAGTTGTACCTGGAGGTTTCTTCACAGATGAGGAGGAGAGAGATTGTTGGTCTAGTCTATTAGATAAAGAGTATGATGAGGGGGTATGGCCTACATTCTACCCCAAGGCATTGATGAAGCGAATGCAGAAGGCAGAAAAAATACCTCCCCAAATCCTTAGTTTTAAATTGTATAAAGGTACAGAAGAGATTAAAGAGGGAGGATTGCTTAAAAAGGATGATGTAGTTACTATTAAAACTTTTGTTACTGATGAAGATGAAGGCTCTGGTATCGATCGAGTAGACCTTTATTATCAGGAAGTCTATGGACAATTACTTGGTAAAGGAACTCTTACTTTAATTACTACTTTAGATGATGATGAAGATATTGAAAAAGAATACAACTATGATTGGACTGTACCTTCAACTACTATTACATTTTTAGATTGTGAAGTATCTGCTGTAGCTTATGATCGAGCAGGAAATACAATAGGGACGGTAGGTAAATTCTGGACTGGCTCACCTTATCATGTTAAGGAACCATTTAGGGTTATCATAGACAATGTTCCACCCACTGTAGTGAGGAGCATTCCTGCTAATGGCCAAACCAAGGTTTATCTTGGTAATCGCATCCGCATTACATTCTCAGAACAGATGGCGACAGAGACAATTAACGCAGATACAATTCTACTTAATAATGGTGCTGTTGTTGGTTCTGTAAGCTATAACCCGGACATTAAAACTGCATTCTTTACCCCTACGCAACCACTAAATATTGGCACTAATTATACTATTTTAGTCAAAGGTGGCCAAACTGGGGTAAAGGATGAAGCAGGTAACCCATTAGTTACAGATTACACATCCTCCTTTACTACCGTAACTGATTTAATACCAGGCAAGGTCACAGCATAATTGGTGTCAAGTCCCATTTTGGCATAAGAAGAGAGTGAGTGAATAGACCATAAAATTAGACCTGACACAATTTATCCACCTGTGCAGTTAACTTTAGACCTGTGTAAAAAAACCAGATATGGAAATAAAGGAGATAAAGGGATATTATTAAAAAAATTGAAATTAGTAGAAACTAATAGAATTTATGGGAATTTATTGTTTCCCACAATCAATTTCTACCTATTTTTGCTTCGCAACATTCTTCGAATTCAATAAATTTCAATCTATTTCTATTATCTTATCTCCATATCTTCCTTATCTCCTTATCCCCCTTCTTACCTTTTTAAGGTAAGGGAAGAATAATAATCTTAAACCTAACTGCACAGGTCGCAATTTATCTCTGACACAATTTATCTCAAAAAATTACTTGACTTGATTTAGATGAAGGAGTATAATGGTAATATCATGGAATTAGTAATCAGTAAGCGGTTTTATTTAGTCTTTAGTGGATTATTGATACTGTTGGTTTGTTTGTTTCCTGCTTGTGGACAGCAAAGCAAAGAGCAAGGAGCTAAAAGCAATGAGTTACAAGTAGAGAATAAAGAGCCAAAAGTAGAGGCTAAAGAACAACCCGATATACATCCTAAGGAAGAAATTAACCAGAGTAAATCTACACTTTCTGAAAAAGAGAAAAAGAGAATTGAGAAAAGGATATTCCAGATTGTTGATAAGTTAGAGAAGTTTTCTCTTATTAAAATAGAAAATATTAAAAAAAAAGATATACCAAAGATAGAGAATGAAAGAAAGCAAATGGTGGAAGAATTACTAAGTATTGGGAATGAAGGTATTCCAACTTTGATAAAGATAATCAAGGATAAGCAGAGAGATTCAGGATTTCGGATAGGGTTGATAAAAATGGTGGCTGAGGAGATAAAAGACGATCGATTAGTTTATCCTTTGATGGAGATAGCAAAAGATAAAGAGGATGATATAGGAGTACGAAATATAGCCGCTTCTATATTGAAGGAAGAATTTGATAAAAAACCTCCTGATGTTAAGATCACAAAGAAAGGGTTAAGAAAGATTGAACGGAAGGTGAAGAAAATAGTTGATAGTATAGAAAGCAAGTGCAAATTATGTGGAGATAATTTGGAAGGAATAAACTGGATTGTATTTAGAGAAGAGGAAGAATTAGTAGATGGAATTGGTAGTCCAGGACTACCATTTATGATAGAAGCAGTTAAGGATAAAAAAAGACATTGGATGTGTAGAATTATAGTATTAGAAGTAATACCTGGTTTGGGAGATTCTATTATAAGAGAAGATGGGACTTTTAAATCAGTAGATGATAGGATAATTAAATTATTGATGGAGTTAATAGATGATAAGAGTGATAATAAGGCAGTTCGTCGTGAGGCAATGTGCTCTTTGGCTAACCTTATTGAACAGAATGAGGAAGTCTATCAAAAAGTATTTAATTTAATAGAAACTGAAGAAGATGTGTATCTTCGGGCAGATATGATAAGATGCCTTCCGGGAATTGAAAAGATAATCGACCCGTTATTAAAGATATGGGGAGATGAGAATGAAAATGAAGAAGTTAGGAGAGCGGCTCTATTATCATTAGGGTCTGTAGGAGCACGAACAGGTAACAAAAGATTACTTGATTTATTCTTAGAGATATTAAATGATAAAGAAAAACGAGCTAATCCCAAATTTTATATACCAGTAATAGGTTTTTTAGGAGGATTTGAAGATGAAAGAGTAGTTGAACCTTTAATAAAAGAATTGAAGAAAGGTAGTATGTTTGCGGCTGAGTCATTAGGTAATCTATGGAAAGATGGGATACATGATGATAGGATAGTGGATGCATTAATCGAGGGATTAGAAATATACAGGAAAAAGCCTGATAGTTTAGTATGGAGTAGTGCTGCAGAGGCATTAGGAAAAATAAAAAGTAAGAAAGCAGTTAAGCCTTTGATAGAAGCACTTCGAAGTAAGGAGGTAATTAAAAGAAATACTGATTTGATAATAATTGCGTTAGGTGAAATTGGGGATAAGAAATCTGTAGAAGTATTAATAGAGACATTGAAGGAAGGAGTAAAGAACAGAAATGAGTGGACAATACTCAATACCTCCCTTGCCTTATGTAAAATAGGTGATGAAAAATCAATCAAGTATGTAGAGGAAGTCTTAAGGGAAGGGAATTTGACGGATTATCAGAAGGAATGGATAGCAGAAGAATTAAAAAAACTTACAGGCAAAGAGTATAAATATTAACTCTTTGCCAAAAGGAAGGTGTCAAATGTTTAAAAGGATAATGTTAATAGTAGGAGTTGGTTTATTAATGTCAAGTTCACATGCTCAGGAGACAAAGATAATCGCCTGGCCAAATTGTGAGATGGGGGATGCTATATTCAGAGACCTTAGAATACCATTTGTAGGTTGGGCAGGACATGTAGGCATATATTTCTGTAGTAAGTCTGCCCCTATTGAAGGAGCAGATTTTACTATTGATGGTGATGGATTTATTACGAAGATAGATATTCAAGAATCTGATATGACACATTCTATGATTCAGGGAAATGGTTATAAAGAAGAGAACCCTCAATGGCCACCAGAGATAAAAGAGGTAGGCCTTGTAACATTAGACTTTGCTCTCCATGGACTTCCTCCCTGGGGAGCATATAATGATGGGAAGTTAACTGCCTATGAGCGTAGACGAATTGTAGGATTTGCTTATCAACAAGCATATCGTGGATGTCGGTATGCTACTGGTGATCCGAAAAAAGGAGAAAAACCAAGGGACATTAAAAATCCAGCAACTGAAGAAAATGGTTGGAAAGGTTCTTTTCGCTGTGATGGGTTGGTGGAGTATTGTTATGAAAAGATAGGTCGTGGTTTTTTTAATGCTCAAGATGAGCTTGATTGTTGGTGGGGAAGTAGCTTGAAAGAAATTCATATTCCTAAATTCTACCCAGAGTCTTTAGCAAAGAAAATGAAAATGATAGAAGCAACGGCACCTCAGATAGTTTCTACGGAACTATGGAAAGGGGGTAAAGGGATTGAAGAAGATGAGAAAATAACTGGAATGGTCACAGTTAAAGTAAAGGTAAAGGATGGAACAAATGGCTCAGGGATTGATAGGGTTAAATTCTATTGGGATGATTGGTTTGAATCTCCTTATAATATCGAACATCTGATTGATGAAAAAGATGATGACAAGAATGATGATGGTGTAGAACAAGAATATAGCTGTAATTGGGACACAACTACCGTGGAGACAGGAGAAAGTTACTGGGTTTATACAAAGGTATACGATAGAGCAGGCAATATAGCCACAGGGGAAATATTTCGGATTACTACTTCATATACTATTGATGATGGTTTTTCTATCATCATCGACCATACACCACCACAGGTAGCCAGGACCATTCCTGCTAATGGCCAAACCAAGGTTTATCTTGGTAATCGCATCCGCATTACATTCTCAGAACAGATGGCGACAGAGACAATTAACGCAGATACAATTCTACTTAATAATGGTGCTGTTGTTGGT
>JBFMDD010000058.1:1832-6864 GCA_040754115.1 bacterium | reverse complement strand
GACTTGTTTTAAAAGAATTTGAGAGAGATATACATATTATAGAACCTTTTGAAATTCCTCAAGATTGGATTGCAGTGGCAATGATTGATTTACATCTTACTATTCCTCAAGCAATAGGTTTCTATGCGGTAGATGAAAAGGATTGTCATTATGTAATTGATGAAATATGGGAAAATTTAAGCCCTGAAGAGATTGGAGAGAAGATAAATAAGTTAAAAGAACAATATAAATGGAATTTGAATTATGCTTATATTGACCCTTTAGCGAAGGGGGATAATCAATATGTCAAGAATAGAGTAAATATTGACGATAGTTTTACAATTATTGAAAGAAAATTAAGAGAGGGAGGTATCCTTTTAGATATTGCTTCAAAAGATAAAGATAGCGGGATTAGAAACTTAAGAAATTGGTTAAAGGGAGCAAATAAAATGCCTTCTTTATATTTTTTTAATAATTGTCAAAGGCATCTATTTGAGATAGTAAGGTGGGTTTATGGTAAAGATGGCAAACCCAAAAAAGAAAATGACCATTTTATGGAGAATTTATATCGTTATACACTTACTCCTTATCAAAAATTTTTTGGTAAATTTGATTGTAGTAAATTAAAATATAGGAGAATGATATATACATAAAATTTTTCTTGACAAATTTATATTTGAAGTTTTATTCTTAAAGTATAAAATTAAAAATGGAACAAAATCAAGAAGAAATCTTAAATTTTTGTTTAAAGAAAATAGATAGATTAAAGCCTACTGTAGATAGATTAAATCAATTACGCACCGAAATATTAGAATATTATAATAGCAAACCTTACCCTTTTGATAAAGACCTTGAAGGTAAATTTTCTACAGTTATTACGGATGATGTTAAAAACGCCGTAAATTGGGCTCTACCTTCTTTGATGAAAGTTTTTACAGGAAGTAAGAGCGTTGTCTTGATAAATCCTCAAGGAGCAGAAGATGAACAGAAAGCAAAATATATGACAAAATTAACCGATTATCAATTGCAGATAAAGAACAATTGGGATTTCTTTATCTATGATTTACTATTTGATTCTTTATTATTTGGTAATGGTTTTGCTAAAGTTTATTGGAAAAAAAGTAAAGAAAGGGTTTTAAAAACTTATGAAAAGCTTACTTTTGATGATTATCAGTTTATTAAAACAAAGCCAAATATAGAAATATTAAAAGAGGAGGTATTTACAACAAGTAAAATAGATGAATTAACAGGGATTACTTTAGAAGAAAAACTTTATAATGTAGAGATAGCATATACAATAGAAGATGAGTATCCTGTAATTGAGAATGTTCCTCCTGAAAATATTAGTTTTACTACTAATGTAAGAAATTTAGACGATGTAGATTTTATCTTCCATAAGATTAAAAGAAAGGACTATGAGATAAAAGAGATATATAAAGTAGAAAAGGACGAATTACAAAAAGCATCAGAAGAATTTGTAAATAATCTTCAAAGAGAAAGATTTGATAATATTAGTATTGACGAGTTTTATGATAAGGACAACGATTTATATACTGTTTATGAATGTTATTTTAAATATAAAAGTTCCATTCCAATGGTAGCTGTAATTTGTGGGAATATCTTTTTAGAAGAGCCAAAAGAGAACCCTTATGGAAGGCACCCGTTTTTTGACACAATAACAGGTAAAGTTTCTCATAGGTTATGGGGAGAAGCATTAGCAGATTATGTGAAACTTTATCAAATAATAAGAACTGATTTGATAAGGCAGTTCTTAAATAATGCCAATTATGCCAATAATACTATGACTCTTATAGACCCTCTTAAAATCAGTCCCATTGAATTTAATAACAATAGATTTCCAGGAGGAATTGTAACTACTCAAGGATCAGGAGGATATGAGCCTGTTATTTTTTCTCCTCTTCAACCCTGGGTTTTTAATTTATTTGAGTTAATAACCCAAGAAAGGGACGCTACAGGTATTTCAAGATATAGTCAGGGATTAGATCCTAATACCCTTAATAAAACGGCAAGAGGGGTATTAGCAATTATGCAAGCTAGTCAGCAAAGATTAGAATTGATGGCTAGAACTTTTAGTGTAGGATTAGCAAAGATAGTTAATTTTGTAGTAAATTTAAATATTAAATACTTTAAAAAGCCTCAAAGTATAAGATTATTTAATGAATGGATAGAGATTAGCCCCGATAATATTTTTGGGAGGTATGATATTTCTGTTAATGTTGGAGTAGGGGGGAATGAGCAAATAGTTATTACTCAAATGCAACAATTATTAGGATTATTTGCTCAAATAGGTAAATTTGGCATTCCTATTGTGTCGCCTCAAAATGTTTATAATGTAATGAAAGAGCTTATTGAGGCGATGGGAAAGAAAAATGTATCAGAATTTATTACTGAACCAGCTAAACAGGAAGATTTAATAGCATTATTTCAACAGATTACAATGTTGATAATGCAAGGAAATTTAGAAGGTGTTATTGGCAGTTTAGGTATTTTAGCAAGTAAATTGGGAATTCAATATCAAGGAATGCCTACGCAAAAAGGAGAACAGGTGCCACCTTTGCCATTAGAGGCTTCTCAACCTTCTCAACCTGAAGCATTTTTTAATTTAGGTCAAGAATTACAAGCTTTGAGGGGGATGCCACAAGGATAATGGATGAAATAACAAAAGATGCAAGAAATGCTCAAGCGATTTTAGATAATCCTTTATTTATAAAGTTTTTTGAGGATTTTAGGGCTCTTTTGATACAACAGATTGAAAGAAGCCAGCCAAACGAAACAGAAATAAGAGAAAGAAGCTATATTTACTTATATTATCTCAATAAATTTAAAGTATTCCTTGAAGCTTTTATTAACAAAAAAGGAATAACTGATAAAAATCGTAAGGATTTAGAATTAAAGAAAAAAAATTTCCTTGACAAATTTAATTTTTAATTATATTCTTTAAAGTAAGAGGTGAATAAAATGGATGAAAATGTAACAATAGTAGAAGGCAATCAACCAGAAGCTTTACCAGAAGCCAATCTTGTTGAACCTGAAACTTCTGTTGCAGACCAACAGGCTGAAACAAAAGAGGAGAAATCGTATTATACTCCAGAGGAAATGAGTAATCTTGACCCTGCCAAAGTTGATACTTCTCGTATTCCTCCAGAGCATTTACCTTTTTATAAGGCTATGCAAAGTGGATGGAATGAGAAGTATATGTCATTAGCAGAGGAGAGAAAAGCTTTTGAGAAAGAACAAGAGGCTTTTAAAGCCCAACAAGTTCAAGCTCAACCTAAAAGCCTTGAAGAAGCATATTTTCAAAATCCTGTAGAAGTATTGGGATATTTAGACAACCAAATTGTGGCTAAACAGCAAGAAGGTGACATTGAAGAAGTTAATAAGCTTATAAATGTCAAACTAAATTTAATTGCTCAAAGGCAACAATATTTGGAAAATATAGCAAAACAGCGGGAAGAGGAAGGAAGGATTATTGCTGATATAAAAGCACAAATTCCTGACTTTGAGATAAAGGCTTCTAAAATAGGGGAGTTTGCAAAAAAAGAATTAGGATTGACTGAAGATGATATATTAACATTAACAAATCCTAGATTAGGAAGGACTTCAGTTAGACTTATAACAGCCATTAGCAAGGTTTATGATTTGTATAATGCCGATAAAAATCTTCAAAAAAAGGAAGTTCCTCTTTCTAATCTTAATATACAGCCTGCTGGGACTATTGGTAAATATTCACCAAATTTAACAAGTCTTTTAGAAAAAGCTAAAACAAGCGGAACAGAAGAAGATTGGTCTGCTTATATTTTAGCTAAGACAGGAGGTAAATAGAAATGGCAGTGCCAACAAATACATTTAAAACATATGAAGCAATAGGGGTAAGGGAAGATTTGTCTGATATAATCACAAATATTTCTCCTGTTGATACCCAACTTTATTCTGCAATTGGGGAGGTTAAGGCAACTAATACGAAACACGAATGGCAAAAAGATAGTTTGTCTGCAGCTGCTTCTAATGCACAATTAGAAGGAGATGACAGAACTGCATTAGCGGTAACGCCTACATCACGAGAATATAATAACTGTCAAATTCAAGCCAAGACCTTTAGAATTTCCAGAACAATGGAAAAAGTTGTTTCAGCAGGAAGGGATAGTGAAATTTCTTATCAGACAGCCAAAGCTATGAAAGAGCTTGCTAGGGATATAGAGTATGCCTTTTTAAGGGAAGTAAGGGTTGATGGGGCTGCAGCTACGGCAAGAAAAATGAAAGGAGCTTTAAATTGGATAATTTCCAATATAGATAAAGCTGCAGATGCTACCCTTAATGCAGATGGAACAGTAACAGGAGGAACAGCTCGTGCTCTTACTGAATCTATCGTAAAAGGAGTTTGCCAGAATATTTTTGTAGAGGGAGGAAATCCCAATACAGTATTCTGTGGAGCTTTCCAAAAGAGAAAATTCAGTGAGTTTGCAGGATCTGGAAATTACCGAACAATGGTAGAGAATAAAAAACTAGAGGCAACTGTTGATGTTTATGTCAATGATTTTTATTCATTGACAATCAAGCCTCATAGGATAATGCCTACCGATGTAGTTGTAATTTTAGACCTCAATTATTGGAAAAAGGCAACTCTTGACCCCGTAGCTAGAACAGAATTAGCAAGAACAGGAGATAGCCGTATATTTGACATAACAGTTGAACATACGCTAGAAGCTCGGGCAGAGAAAGCAAATGGGAGAATTACTAATTTAACAACAAGTTAATAGTAATTAGAGATAACGGAGGGTGAGGCTGACGAGCCTTCCCCTCATCAAAAATAGATTAAGGGGGGAGAATACTTCCCTCCCTAAAGAAATTAGGAGGTAAAAAATGGCAGTAAAAGATGAGTTGGATAATATGTGTGGAGCAGCAAAGAATGCTCAATTGGGCAAAAAAATTGATCAAATAATCAGTTTGATCAATGAATTAAGAACTTGGGCTGGAACATTAGCCACCAAGTTAAATGCTGATACTGGTGTAGCAGATACAGATTATGATACTA
>JBFMDD010000058.1:0-1732 GCA_040754115.1 bacterium | reverse complement strand
AATGCTCAATTGGGCAAAAAAATTGATCAAATAATCAGTTTGATCAATGAATTAAGAACTTGGGCTGGAACATTAGCCACCAAGTTAAATGCTGATACTGGTGTAGCAGATACAGATTATGATACTACTATATCATCTACAGCAGTAGATACTTGGTAAGGAGGTAAATTATGTTTGTTCAACCAATATTACCTTCAGAGGCAAGAACGACTTCAGGAGAATCTCAAATAATACCTATTGACTACTATACAAATGCTCAGGTTTTTCTTGATATTACTGCTGCATCAGGAACATCGCCAACACTTGATGTCACTATTGAGTATTCACCAGATGGTTCAAGATGGTTCACTCATACATCATTTAGCCAAAAGACAACAACAGGTAAAGATACTCTAAGAATAAGTAGTTTAGGTGCATATATGAGAATAAAATATACGATTGCAGGAACAACACCTAGTTTTACCTTTAGTGTAGACATTGTCTTTGGAAGATAAAGATTAGAAAATTGAAGCTTTTAAGAACAGAACTTAAAGGAGATAAGATAATTTTTGTTTATGGAGAGGAAATAACTGATGTTTTAAAAGCCAATTATGAAGATAGAAAAAATACCGATGAGATATGGAAAAAAGGGAAAGAAATGAAATCAGCGGGTAGAATTCCTGCAACAGTGTTTTTAGAATGGGAAAAATTAGGATTAACTCAAGATTCTGACGATTTGTTAAAAATGTTAGAAAAATATCATCCAGAATATAAAACAACGACAAAAAGACTAATTTAAAGGAGGTGATAAGAAATGGCAGGGATAAGAGAAGATTTCGAAAGAAAATTAAAGATAAAAGTAACAAAGGAAATTCCTGATGACAGAACTTCTTTATTAGGAGAACCTTTACAGGAAGATGGGAAGACTTTTATTCTTCCTGCTTATTTTGCAGAATATGTAAAAGATAATTTCCCTAATTACAAAGTAGGTAAGGAATTCCTTGTAAAAGAGGAAGATAAAAAAAATGAGGAAAATGAAGTAAAAAAGGGAAGACCTAAAAAAATAGATTGAAATGAATTTTGGAGATATTCAAAATAAAGTAGCTGACTATCTTAATCGGACAGATTTATCTACCCAGATAAAAGATGCTATAAATATGGCTCAAAGAAAGCTTGAAAGGCAATATAATTTTAATTATATGCAAGTAAGAGCTACTACCTCAACTTCTGATAATTTTATCAATGTTCCAATGGGATATTATAGTGGAGTTACTTTTATATCTGCTCCTTATAAAGAGACTATTCATTTTAAAGTAAAAAGCGGGGATATTTATTATAATTTAATTAGGGAAGATGAGAAAATTGTATTAAAGGATAATAAAACAGGATTACCTCAACGTTTTTGTTATCTACCAAATCAAACAGAATTTTTAGTTTATCCTGCTCCTGATAAGGAATATTCATTTGACTTATTGTTTTATAGATATTCACCAACTTTAACTGAAACAACCGATACAAATTATCTTACAGATTATGCTTCAGAGGTCTTAATTTATGGAGCATTATGCGAATTAGAGCCGATTTTAAGGGATGATGAAAGGATTGTTTTATGGAAAAGCCTTTTTCAAGAAGCTTTAGAAGGATTAAGAACCGCAGAAAAGAAAGAAATTTCTAGTGGTTCTGTTATTTTTCCAAAAAGCAATTTTACAGTATAAATGGCTAATGAACAATGGACAATAGTTCCAACTGGTGA
>JBFMDD010000057.1:0-4586 GCA_040754115.1 bacterium | reverse complement strand
TTTACTTCTGTACGAAAGGCATTTAATTCATTTCTCAAGTTATTTATTTCGTCTTTTAACTCACCATATCTGTTTTCTAAATTATTAAGTCTAACATCTATAACACTTAATCTAGCGTGAAGTTCATTCTTTGGCACTCCTTTCTCTTTCCTATTACAAATTCTATTGTTTTAAGAATATCCTCGGTTATCTCTCCACCTAATTTATCCTTTAATCTCTCCAAGACATCTCTTGCCATAATTTTCTCTCTTTGTATAAGCACTTAGTTTTCTGACTTCCCTTCACCGACAAAATGACTTGATTTGCGTTTAAACAATAGATTAAAGGTAGTCAAACTACCATAAATACGGGTAATATATTGTTGTATATCTACCTTTTCTTCATCACTCAATTTCTTATTTGAGTTAATCTTCTGCTCTAATACCCTGAGTCTATCCCGAATCATAACTATCTTGTGAAAGAATACTTCGATTGGAATATGTTTTGGTTTCAGGTTCATCTCTCTTGGTTTTAATATAATCTCTCCTCCAGTCCATTTCTCACCTAATTCTATTTCTATCCCTTTTAATGACAATTCTTCGCTTAAAACCTCTTTAACAACCTCTTTTATTTTCTCATAATCTATCTCAGTACTCAAAGGTTTCCACACCTCCTATTTTATAATGTCAAGAAAAACTTTACCACCTCCGCAATTCAGACATAAGAAACCACAGATACACACAGATTAACACTGATAATATCTGTGTTCATCATTTATACTATAATCCTTCATATTCTAACTTGGTCTTTGCAAAATTTAGAATTAGTCCAACTTCATACCCGCACGCCTTTAAATAATTTAGCAATTGAGCCTTATGTATCTTACTTATTTCTTCTACCGCTTTTACCTATACTATTACTTTCTCTTCCACTATTAGATCAGCTACACATACTCCTACCTCTTTTTCTTTGTAGAACACTCTCGGATAAAATTGAGTGTTGCTTTTATTAACTTTCTCAAACAGACAATTTTCTTTTCACCCCCACCGAAGGAACAATGATCAAGGTACAAGGAACAAGATTATTCTACCTTGCTCCTCGATCCTTGAACCTTGAACCTTATTTTTATCCGAGAATCTACATAATAATTTAATCTAAATGTGAAGATAATATTCTTTAGGAATACAGGTCCATCAATAGTCCTTGAATCATTTCTACTTTAGCCGCGATGTTAATAGGCTTCTCCTGTACTTTTAGCACTTCTTCAGTTAATTCAGCTAAATTTTTATTAATTTCTTTAATAGTTATATACACCTTGCGTTGTCCTATTTGTGCTTGTGCAGGTCTGGTAGCAGTCACATTTTCCTCCAGCAAATAGAGATTTTTAACTACTTTTTCCATAAAAGACTGAACTAAGTTTTTATATTGGGTAAGATTTTCATAGATAGGTGATTGGACTAAGATTTTACCTTGTGCTTCAATTCGATTAAGAAGGTCATCAAAGTATACTTTTAGCTTATCCTTAGTTGCTGTTTTCAATTCTTCATCAAAAGTTTTTCCATCAATTTTTGTCTGGTCAAGTTTTTCTTTAATTGGATCTGTCTGAAGGAGATTTTTATCCGCCATTGCCTCAAGAGGGATGTTTGTATTTATCATGTTTAGTTTACTCCCTGTCTAAAAAGTATGTATTCAATTGAATCCACTAACGCCTGCCATGAGGCATCAATGAGATTTTCTGATACTCCCACAGTACCCCAGGTATGTTTTCCATCTGTAGATTCAATTAACACTCTTACCTTTGCGGCTGTCCCCTCCTTTGGATCTAATACTCTAACTTTATAGTCAGTTAAATGAATTTTTTTTAGAATTGGATGAGATTCTTCTAATGCCTTTCTCAGGGCGGTATCCAGTGCATGAACCGGCCCATCCCCTTCTGCAACTATATATTTTTGTTTACCATCTATTTCTAATTTAATAATAGCATCTGATGTAAGCTCCTTATTTCTATTTTCGACAATAACCTCAAATTTCTTTAATGTAAAAGTAGGTTTATACTCTCCTAATGCCTTTTTAATGAGTAATTCAAATGAGGCATCTGCTGCTTCAAATTGGTAGCCTTCGTTTTCTTTTTCTTTAACTATAGCTAAAATCTTTTGTGTTTGTGGAGTATTTTTTGACAGGTCTATCTTCATTTCCTTTGCCTTCTCAAGGAGACTACTCTGTCCTGCTAATTCTGATATTAGCACTTTTCGTTCATTTCCTACTAACTCTGGCTGGATATGTTCATAAGTTTTAGGGTTTTTTCGTACTCCACTGGCATGTACACCTGCCTTATGAGCAAATGCAGAAGTACCAACATAAGGCTCATGTGGTTGAGGAGCTATATTTGCCATTTCTGCTACAAATCTCGACACCTCAGTTAATCTTTTAAGTTGCTCATCCGAGATACAATTTATGCCCATTTTAAGTTTTAAATTTGGGATTAGGGTACATAAATCAGCATTACCACATCTTTCACCATAACCATTGATAGTTCCCTGTACATGTGTACAACCTAACTTTACTGCTATGACAGAATTAGCCACCGCCACACCTGAATCATTATGTGCATGGATACCTAAAGGGACTTTGATTATTTTTAGCGACTCTTTGATTGGCTCTTCTATCTCATAAGGTATCATTCCACCATTAGTATCACAAAGAGTAATTACATCAGCCCCCGCATCTTGTGCTTCTGAAATGGTCTTCAAGGCATATTGAGGATTTGCTTTGTATCCATCGAAGAAGTGTTCTGCATCATAAATTACCTCTTTCCCTTTCGATTTCAAATAACTTACTGTATCTCTTATCAACTCTAAATTTTTTTCTAAAGAGATATTGAGTGCCTCATGAACATGCAAATCCCAACTCTTGCCAAATATGCAAACGGTTTGAGTTTGGGCATTTAGTAAGTCTAATATACTTGTATCATCTTCAACTTTATATTTAGCCCGTCGTGTACTTCCAAATGCAACTATTTTAGCATTTTTAAGTTTAATATCATTTATTTGTTGAAAGAACTGAATCTCTTTTGGATTTGTTCCTGGCCAACCACCTTCAATATAATGTACTCCTAAATGGTCTATCATTTGTGCAATTCTAATCTTTTCCTTAACAGAAAAGGATATTCCTTCAGTTTGTGCCCCATCCCGTAAAGTAGTATCATAGATTAAAACATTATTCATTTTACTTCCTCACTTGTAACTTATCATTACCCACAAGTCCAAATACAGTTCATTGACAATTATCAATTAACCATTCACAATTAACAATTATACTGGACACTGCCATTAACTGAGTTATTTAGGGACGGCTTATTTTCATCGTTTTCCCTGTGATTTTTTTGGAAATTAGAAATTGGAAATTGGAAATTGGGGGACGGTTCATTTTATCGTTTTTCATATGATTTCTTTCGGATATTTATTTGTAAGCGTCCACAGAAAATTGAAAAAAGTGAACCGTCCCAAATTCTTTAATATTTTCCCATTTTCCCCTACCTTCCATTTTCCCTTACTTACACCGGAACGCTTAACGATCACTCTTCAATAACCCAGCCAAAGACTTCTACCTCTGCAATAGGAAAAGGTAAGTTAGGGTTATTAGTGGTAGGATAAATCTTTAATTTCGATATGTTTAGCGGGTTAAATGTTAATGTAATTATGTTTTTACCCTCGTTATTAAGAGTTCTTAGTATATCCCACCTTTGGCTTTCTGAGTCATAATAATAAAAAGAAAGGTTAATATTAATTACCTCTTCAGCAGGTGTTAAATAGACAATAACCTTATTAATTAAGCGTGAGTAATGAAAATCTAATTCATACCACTTAGGAGTCCACTTGACACCTTTTTTATCTCCATCAATTAAATGATCATCCGATACAGAAGCAGTAGTTTTATATTTAGTTTGGGCAATATTTTGGTATGAAATTTTTTGGGTATTAGCCAATTGTTGTTTAAGATTTGCATTCTCTTGTTTTAAAACCTCATTTTCCTTCTTTATTTTCTCTATTTCTTCTTTATCCATAATCTTGAAATCATCAAATATCCCCGTAAAGCAATATGTAGGGAAAAACAGACTTACAACTACCATACTTGATATTAAGAAATTCCTTGACATTTCCTTTTACCTCCTACCTTTTCAGGTTTTATTGGTCTTCTTGAAGAGCTAATTTTTCCTTCACCCCCAGCTTAATTAACAATTCACAATTAACAATTTTTTGTCAAATACAAACATTAAAATTGATAATTGTTAATTGTTAATTGTTAATTGATAATTGTTAATTATTATTTAGGGGATAACCTTAACCATTTATCCGAAAACCTTCTTGTTTTATAGAATTTATGGGGACGGTTGGGACGGTTCATTTTATCGTTTCCTATGATTTCTTTCGGATATCTATTTGTAAGCATTCACAGAAAATTGAAATTGGAAATTAGAAATTGGGTAACCGTTCAGGCTATATATCAAAAGTGTAAGAGTGCCTTAAGAAAGTCAAGTTTTATTTTTGGCAATACTTTCCCTTTGCCCTTCTGAAGTCTATTTTCCCCAGGAGGACTGAGAAAGAATA
>JBFMDD010000056.1:0-5255 GCA_040754115.1 bacterium | reverse complement strand
TTTTATATTTACTAATATCTAATAAATATATTATACCAGAAAGGGGATAAGGAAGATAGGGAGATGATAAAATGATGGAATAATGGAATGGTGGAATGATGGGGTAATGGTATCCATCAATATTCCATTATTAATATCTCCCTTATCCCCATAATTTCCATATCTTTTCTTACACTACCTGAACGGTTACCAATTTGCATATCTCAGCAGGTTCTTGATGAACTTTATGAGAAGATAAGAGAGAAGTTTGGTTTTTCAGAAAATAGAGTGGAGGAGGTTATAACTTTTATTCAGGAGAATGCGGTAATGTTTACCCACGATACCTTGTTTTCACCTATTTGTCGAGATCCTGATGATGATTATATTCTTGCATTGGCAGTAAGTGGAAATGTAGATTGTCTTATCAGTGGAGATGAAGACCTCCTTATATTAAAGAGTATTCAAGGAATTCCAATTTTGAAGCCAAACGACTTCTGGAAATTTGAGAAAGAAAAAAGTGGGTGGCACAGCAGATAACACAGCATATCTGGTTACACTTCTTTGTCTCGCCTAACTTTGCCCTTAGCAAAGTTCAGATATGCCGAAAACCGTTATTCATTGTGGGTATCTGGAGTTTCGTGAATTTTTTATGATTCCTTTTACCTTTAATCTTTGCGTTCTTTGCGGTTAAAAAAGGATAAATCGCAAAGGACACAAAGTAGTAACGCAAAGAACACAAAGGGAAGAAAATAGGTAAAGCATTTTTTATCAACTCAACTTCAAAGGATAAGTTGCAAAAAAATCATCAGGCTTTTGAGCCTAATTTTGCCATCTTTGAGCAAAATAAACAGATTGATAAGGATTCAGATAGCCTCAATGACTCCTTAAATTAACGAAACTCCAGATAGTGGTAAAAACCTTGATTATTGAATTTAAAACATTCTGTATTCCATAAATAACTTAAATCAAGTAAAGGAATTTTACCAGACTAAAAAAGATTCAACTTTAACTAAATTTTAGCCGATTAGATTACTAAGAGAATAAGGAGGATTGATTTTAATGAAGACTTTTTCGCTAAAAATCCCAGAAGAATTATTATTAACTGCAAAAATTCCACGACAATATTGGGAACAGGAAATAAAGAAGGAGTTAGCTCTGCAACTCTATCGAGAGGGTATTTTCTCCTTTGCTAATGCCAGACGATTGGCAGGAATGAGTAAAATTGAGTTTCATTACTTACTTGGGGAACGACAAATTCCACGACAGTATGATATTGCTGAGTACAAGAAAGATATAGAAAATCTGGCAAAATGGAGAACAAAACAATGATTGTTGCTAATTCTACTCCACTGATTAACTTTGCCACTATTCACCGGTTAGATATTATAGAGCAACTATTTGGCAAAATTGTCATCCCTAAAGCTGTGGAAATGGAATTGGTAGAAAAGGGTGAACGGTATCCGACTGCAAAGGAACTACAAGATGCAACATTTATTGAGATAATGGAAATACAAAATATTACTCTATACAATTTGCTCAAACTCAACTTAGATGAAGGTGAAGCAGAATCAATTACCTTAGCATTGGAGCAAAAAGCAGAATTGTTACTTCTGGATGAACTTGCAGGACGAGCAATAGCTCAATTTCACAATATTCCTTTTATTGGTTCTATAGGCTGTTTAGTGAAAGCAAAATCTATTGGGATTATTCCCAAAATCAAACCTTTATTGGATGCTATGTGTACAGAAGCTCGCTTTTGGATTGACAATGACTTATATCAAAGTATCTTAAACGATAATAATGAAAAAGGATGATTTAAAGATGAAAAATGGAGAGTTAAAAAAACTTTTTAATAATTTTGTTAAAAGCAACGAATGGGAAAGAATCAAAGAAATAATCTTAGATAAAATTGGGTCTACATTCTGCTGGATGGTAGATATAGAAGGACATTACAGTTTTAAAAAACAAGATGATAAGAATTTTTGCCGCATGATTAAGTCCTCAACAGGGGGCGAAAAACGATGTGAGACATCTTTCCTTTTTACCTTGAGGCAAGCAAGGAAAAATAAAATGCCAGTGTGTACAGTATGTGATGCAGGCTTTTTATGTTTTGCATGCCCTATATTAGTTGGCAAAGAGGTTGTTGGTACCATTGGAGGATGTCAGATTGCTAACTCTGATTTAAACTATTCTTCTTATGGTGAGATAGCCCGTAAATTTAATATAGATCCAGATGAATTTATTACAATTGTACATAAAGAAGACCACCTTATCTCTATGGAAGTCCTTGAGATAGAAGTAGAATTGATTACCTTGCTCGCACAATCTGCCATAGAATTAGTCTTTAAACGCGAACAGTTAGTAGAAAAAGAAGAAGAGATAAAAGGCATATCCGAGTCTTACCAACTATTTGGCTCAAGTCGCGAATCTATCCTTAATTTAGGTAAAGAAAACCTCTATTCGTTAATTGTCAATATGGTCTCTCGAGCAATGGGTGCTGAGATATGTTCATTGATGCTATTGGATGAAGAAACTCAAGAATTAAGTATCAAGGCAGCAGTTGGATTAGATATACCTATTATCTCTAAGAGTAAAGTGAAAGTTGGAGAGGGGATAGTTGGATATGTAATCAATACCGGTAAACCTCTATTAGTAGAAGATATAGATAAGGATACACGATTTACAAGAACTTATCGCTCAAATAGATATTATACCAAATCACTTCTTACTTCGCCACTAACAGTTAAAAATAAAATAATTGGGGCTATTAGTGTTAATAACAAAGCTACACATGGCCCTTTTAATCAAAGAGACTTAGAGCTATTTACACAAATATGTAAGCATATTGGCTTGGCAATTGAGAATTTGAAACCATATCCTTCTGAGGAAGAAAAGGAAAAAGAGGTTAGAGCCAGCGAAGTAGCTCGATTACGCTCAGAGGCAGAACAATTAGAATTGCTTTGTAATGTTAAACGAGAAGAGATAAAGGAACTTGAACGCCAGGCAGAAGAAGCAGGTAAACCCAAGGGCATACCACCAGAAGAGGTAATTAAAGAACTTGAGGAACAAAAGGCATTGGTAGAGGAATTAAATAAAAAAATAACACAAGAAACTCAAAAGGTAAAAAATTATGAGTCAGAAATCGAAAAGTTAAATATTGAAGTGAATGAATTAAGTAAGAGACCTCAGGTTGAGGAAATGGAAGAGTTAAAGGTAAATCTCGAGGCAGAAGCTATAAAAGTAAAGAATTATGAAGAGGAGATTGAAACATTAAATGCAAAAATAACACAATTAAGTACAAGACCTGAAACTGCAGAGGTTGAAGAATTACGAGAGCAAGCAATAATTCTCCAGGAGGCTAACATATACATCGAAGAATTAAAAACTAAATTGGAAGAGGAATCAGCAAAAACTCAACTACAAACAGAGGAGATAGAAAGATTAAACGCAAGACTTGAATCTATGAAGGAACTTACTTCTCAAGCAGAGGAATATAAAAAAAGGGTAGAAGCTGAAACTCTCAAAGTACAGGCACTTACAGAACAGATTGAGGAGTTTACTACGCAAGTGGGAGAGATGGAAGTGCTTAAATCACAAATAAAGGAATTGAAGGAAAAGGTAAAGGTTAAAGAAATACCCACTGGTATTGAGCCAAAGGATTTTAAAGCTTATGCAGAAGCCTTAAAAACTAAGTTAGAATATGAACAAGCAAAGACAAAAACTCTAACCACAGAGATAGACGAACTTAAATCACAAATAAGGGAAGCAAAACTAAAAAGGCAAGTAGAGGAATTAGAAAGATTAAAAAAAGAACGCTCTACTTTACAACAACTTCGTGAACAAACAGCATTAATCAAAGAATTAAGAGCTCAAGCAGAAGAGGCAAAAGAAAAGGTTAAAACCGAATATACTGAGTTGGAAGAGTTGAAGGCACAGCAGGCAAAGCTAAACCTTTTATACCAGGTTAAACAGGAAATTAAGGAAACATTACGACAGGAGGCAGAGGCAAGAAAGATTAAGGATACAAAGGCGCAAGCTGAAGCTCAGGAGAGATTAAAAGAATTACGCTCTCAGGCACAAGAATTAGAAAAACTGCGTGCACAAACTCGAGAACTTAACTTCTTATTCCGTATGACTAAAGAATTGGCTCAAATGACAGAGCGCGAGAAGATTCTCGGATTAGTTCTTGATGAGATACATACATATCTTGATTACCATATTGGTGCTTACCTGGTTTCAAAAGGTGAAAAGCTTACTGGCATAATTCAAAAGAATTGTAGACTGGATGAAGGAATAATTGAGGATTTAAAGAAAAGGATGGTAAATCAATGGTTAGAATGGAATCCACGCTGCAAAAAGGCTGCCAAAAGAAAAGTCTCTATTGAAATCATGGGAGAGGAAGTAAAACCTGTCCCACCAAAAGAAGAACGAACCGAGATAATCATCTCTACACCTCTTAAAGAAAGTAATAAAGTTATTGGTATCTTAAGTGTATGCAGTTTCAAAAAGGATGGGTTTACTCCTATAGAGAAAAGGCTTCTTGGTATTATTGCTGACCAGGTATCTGTAGCTTTAGAGCGAGGTAGGTTATTTGCAGAAATGAAGGAATCGGCAGAACGAGATGAATTGACCCAGGTGTATAACTTTAGATACTTTGAAAAGTTCTTTGATAAAGAATATGCTTTAGCTACAAGACACAATCAGCCACTTTCTTTAATCGTACTGGATTTTGACCATCTAAAACATTTTAATGATACCTATGGACACCAGGCAGGAAATCGCTTGATAAAGACCATTGCTCAAGTGATAGAGCGTAAAGTACGAAAAACAGACTGGGTAACAAGATTTGGAGGAGATGAATTTACAATTGTCCTACCGCAAACAAATCAAGGTGGGGCAATGTTAGTAGCTGAGAAAATCCGCAGTGAGATAGCAAAACATAAAATGACTTTTAACAATAAATCTTACTACTTAACCGCCAGTTTAGGGGTAGCTACCTGCTATAAAGAAGATAAATCTTTCAATGCCAAAATGTTAGTTTCAAGGGCAGACCATGCACTTTATCGGGCAAAGGAAGAAGGTAGAAACCGTGTCTGCCTATATCAGCCAGGAATTGAAAAAGAACCAATCAAACCCAAATATCAATGGAAAGATGTAATTAGAGCACTCATAAGACCATTGTCTTAAGAGAGTAGAGAGTAGAGAGTAGAGAGTAGAGAGTAGAGAGTAGAGAGTAGAGAGTAGAGAGTAGAGAGTAGAAAGTAGAAAGTAGAAAG
>JBFMDD010000055.1:0-2390 GCA_040754115.1 bacterium | reverse complement strand
TCTCTTTTCTATCCGTTATCTAATTCCCTTCATCTTATCCTTAATTCTCTCCCAAATTTATCAAAATAGCCTTCTTTTTCACCTCCCTCTCCCCTTTTTACTCCGCTACTTGCCGATTTCAGGATTAAACTTGTTCCTAAAAGAAGAATATTTTGTGTTATTATTTTTATATTTATTTTATTTACCTCTTTCATCTTGCATCCTTATTTTTGTTAAGGCTTTTCCTTTTTATCTTTAATATATCGCTTTGAATTCTTATTAACTGCTTTTGAACATATTTATTTTGAGTTGCTATAAAATAGAAGAGTAATACCTGCATACCTATTATAAGGGAAACCACCATTATGATAATTAATGGTCTAACTATCTCTAAAGTACCTATAAGGTACTGATAAAGCATAACAATTCCTATTACAGACCCTATAACAAGAAATCCCGCTCCTATTGTTCCAACTAATAATAGAGGGGATTCATTAAATGAGAATAAAAGATGTGTGATTATTAATCTGCCAGCTTTGAAAGAAGATTTTCTTTCAGGTTTTCCTCTCTTCTCTTTTTTCCATTCTAATACTGCTGGTATTTCTTCAATCTTAGCTCCCAATGCGAGTGCTTTTGAAATAATCTCTAAATGAATCTCTTTTCCATCACACTCTAAATTCAATGAATCAATTATCTCTCTTCTATATCCTCTTGTCATTCCTGTTGTCATTGTCAAATTTCTACCAAATGATAGCCCCAATACCTTGTTTCCAACACTACTAAGAAATCTTCTATGGAATGGTACATTTTTATACCCCCCTCCCTTACGATGAGGTGAGGCAACAACTATATCAGCTTCATTCTTCTTTAATTCAGCCAATAGTCTTATAATAATTTCCTCTCCCCAGGAAGAATCAGCCTCTGTAGTAACTATAAAATCTCCTTCTGCATGCGCGAAACCGGTCCTTAAAGCTCTTCCTCTACCTCTGTTAGGCATATAGGAAAGAACCTTAATATTTGGATATTTTTTACTTTCCTCATTGGCTAATCTTAGTGTTTCATCTGTACTTCCATCATTTACCAGGATAAGTTCCCAAGTATCTTTCAATCGGGCAAAAGTTTTTACAAACCTATCAATAGAGTTGACGATAACTGCTTCTTCATTATACATAGGAGCAATAATTGAAACTTTCATTTAATACCTTTCCATTATATTTTCTTTCCAGCCATACCTACAGGAACTGAAAAAATTTCAATATCTTCAAAACCTTCTTTTTCAAACCAATCTTTAACCTCATCAATAGTATGATGTGACTGATATTCTGGTGAGTACCAATCATATACTACCTGAGCACATTCTCGCCATGAGCTATTTTTTAAACTGGTGCCACTATATGTTTTCACAACTGATAAAAGTGGAACAGGGATAAAACATAGGTAATATAGAAGTTTCTCAGGCAATCTGGTAGTAATACTCCTAATGAATTTCTGTGATATCTCCCACATCCATGAGCCTTTAGGGTAGACCCATATAGATAGGTAGCACCCTTTTTTGATTAATTTTGATAGACAAGAAAATGCTTGACGGGTATCAGGAGTATGATGGATAACACCGTTACACCAGATATAGTCAAATGCTTCATGGATAAATGGAGAAGATAGTATATTCCCCTGAACTACATGAATATTATTTAAATGTCTACATCGCTCAAGGGTTATATCAACACCAACTCCAATATCCAATCCAATAACTTCACATCCTAATTCTCCTAAATTTTCTACATATACTCCATGTCCACAACCCGCATCTAAGACAAGTTTTTTGCTTAAAGACTCCTTGGTGATATTAGAAGGGGAGAATTTAAAGAAGCTATTCATTGCATCCTCTTTTGTTTTGCCAAATATCCTTTTCTGATAAGCAAATTGTTTCCATTGAAATTCAAATCTACTTTGAGTCTGCTTATATAATTTTTTAAATTGAGGATTTTTTAATCTTAAAATAATCGACTTTGGTAAATTACTTTTATGCTTTTCACAAAAGGCAAGGTTTGTTTCAAAGGCATCTGGTAAAATTCTTGGTATAGATTTTATTATAGGGAAAATCTCGCTACAATTACATTTTAAAAGCCCTTCTTCAATTTCAACCTCGTCTTTTATCTGAAATATCTCTAATTCAAATTTATTGCCACAGTTAGGGCAACATAAAAAATCCATTAATCTTTTCTTCATTACCAATTTCCTTCTTCTATCATAATTGTATACTATTCTTTTACGCCCTTAAATGTTAAGATTATTCTTGCTTGAAAATTACCTGTTTTATGAACAATATTTTTCCATCTATACCATATTTTCTTAAACACAATATTTTTAATCCTCTTCTATTGATGATTGATGTATGATATATATTATAC
>JBFMDD010000054.1:0-6464 GCA_040754115.1 bacterium | reverse complement strand
GCTACTAATAGTCCATACATTGTTACTGGTACTGTTACTGTAGCGAATAAAACTACCTTAACAATTGAATCTGGAGTAATAGTAAAATTTGCCACCAATACGCTATTGATCATTTATGGAACATTAAATGCTACTGGAAGCGTCTCTAACAGAATCATCTTTACTTCACTTAAAGATGAAACCAATGGGCATGGGACTAGCAGTATAGCTCAAGCTGGTGACTGGAGAGGCATTAAGTTTAGAGGGAATGAAAGTAAAGGAACAATTAGTTATTGTTTAATAAGATATGCCAAACAAGGTATTTATCTACAAGATACAACCAAAGGTATTATGATAATAGATAGCATTATCCATAATAATAAAGGTGATAATGGTATAGGAGAGTATCCTGGAGAGAATGGTGCTGGTATCTACTTAACTTCTTCAAGTAATAATTTTATTCTCCATAACACCATATACAATAATAGTGGTGGAAAAGGTGGTGATAGTGGAAGTCCATATCATATAGGTAGAGAAGGTGGTGTGGGAGCAGGAATATATTTATATTTATCTGCTAATAATACTATTAAAAACAATAAAATTTCAGATAATAAAGGAGGCAAAGGAGGTAATGGTGGTGGAGAAGCTTCAGGAGGACGAGGTGGTATTGGAGCGGGGATATACCTTTATTCATCTGTTAATAATATCCTTTTAAATAATATAATTTCTAAAAGCAATGGGGGTATTGGCGGACCTTCAAGAGGAGCAGATGGTGTAGGATATGGAATTTATATAGATTCAAATAGCCTTAGTAATACGATTGGTCCTACTAATACTTATAATAATGAACCAATTCATTACTATTACAATATGAGTGGAATAATAATCAAAAATCAAATATTAACTGGGTCTCCTACAACAAATATAGGAAAGATTGTTTTAATTAGTTGTAATAACTTTACAATAAAAAATAATACTATTTCAGATAGCATTGGTCTTAGTGGTCATACAGGACATAATATAGGTGGTGAAATGACCAGTGGTATATATTTATTCTTATCTGATAATAATAAAATATTAGATAATAAAATATTGAATAATATAGGTGGTAGAGGTGGTGCGGGAGGTTATTATAATTTGGGAGGTACTGGAGGCATTGGTGCAGGAATATATCTATATTCATCTAATGGTAATATTATAGGAAGTAATACCCTTTCAAATAATAGAGGAGGAGATGGTGGTGATACAGGGTATGATGGTAGTGGTATGTACCATGGTGGCTGGGGTGGAATAGGCATGGGTATCTACTTATATTCATCTACCAATAATATTATAATAGATAATGATATATTAAATAATATAGGTGGTGATGGAGGTGATGTGACGGGTGGTACACCAGGTGGAGGAGGAAATGGAGTTGGTATCTATTTACTTTCTTCACCTAACAATGATGTTGTTCACAATACTATAATAGATAATAAAGGAGGGAGTGGAATTTCTCCCTCTCCAGATGGTAGTGGAATTGGGGTTTATTGTCATTCTTCTCTTATAAATATCATACGAAATAATATTTATAACAATTCTAGTTATAACCTCTCCACTAACATATCTACAGGGACTCAAAATGCAGAATATAATTGGTGGGGACAAGATCCTCCTGCTACTTTTACTTTTTATGGTATTATTGATTATGAACCTTGGTTAATTGCTCCATCTGGAAATGGAAAAATTACCTTAATATTTCCCAATTCTGGGTGTGTAGGGGACATTATAACTTTACAAGGAAATGGATATGCGATAAAGGAAACTATACAAATTGATTTTGGAACTACTAATTCTATTGCAATTACTCTTACAGATGAGTCTGGGGTATTTACTGTAACTTTTACTGTAGATACTCAATGTTATGGAGGGAAAAAAGTTAGTGTGATTGGAATTACTTCTAAGATAATTGACACTCGATCTTTCTTTTTAAAAGCTCAAATTACTTTAGTTACACCTACCTCTGGTATTATAGGAAGTTGGATAACTGTAAAAGGTAATGGAGTTGGGTCAAAAGAAGCTGTATGGGCTTATCTCAATGAAGATGTGATGGATGGCAAGTATAGTTTAGACACTGGAGAATTTGTTATTCCCTTTTATATTAGCTCTCGTCCTGGAGGGTCTAAAACAATTACAATCAAAGGATATAATACTGGAGCAAACGCTACAAGTTCGTTCTTTATAAAACCTAATCTTCTTTTATTTACTCCAATGTCAGGTTCAGTCGGATCAAAAGTAACTATATCAAGTAATGGTTTTGGAGCAGTGGAATCTGTTAAGGTTCTTTTTGGTATAACTCCTACTATTACTGTAGTGACAACAAATGCTTTTGGCGTTTTTACTGCTTACTTTACTGTTGATACTCAACCGTATGGAAATACTACTATTTCTGCCTTTGGGCTTACTTCTCAAATCGTTGCTTGGAATACATTCTTGATTTACCAAAATATTATCTTGGTAACTCCTACAAGTGGTACAGTAGGTTCATTTGTTTCAATAGGTGGTAATGGTTTTGGGTCTAGCGAGGGAATACAAATTGACTTTGGTAGCACTGCAAATATTACTCAAATTAGTTCTACTGCAAAAGGGACATTCAGCACCATCTTTACTGTTGATACCCAACCTTATGGAATTACAACTATTGCTGCTACTGGGATAAATTCTAATGCCAGGGCATATGCTACTTTTAAAATCCTGCCTAAGATTTTATTTGTAGTACCCTATGAAGGCACTGTTGGTACTATGGTAACAATAAGGGGTAGTGGCTTTGGAGCAAATGAACTAATCTGTATAAATTTTGGGACTACACCAACTATTCAAACGACATCTACTTATGCTGAAGGTAGCTTTACTACTACCTTTACTATCGATACTCAATCTTATGGGACTACTACAATTAAAGTAATAGGAGTTAATACCCAAGCAGAAATTATGGTTTACTTCTTTATCCTACCTAGTATTATTTTTGTATCACCTTGTGATGGTACTGTTGGTAGTCTTGTTACAATTGCAGGTAATGGCTTTGGTAAGCTGGAAGCTATATGTGTTGATTTTGGGACAACATTAAATGTCTGTATGGTTAGTTCAACTATGTATGGCTCATTTTCTGCTGTCTTTACTGTTGACACTCAACCTTATGGTACTACTACGCTTGCTGTTTCAGGATTTGTATCTGGTACAAGAGTTTTTTGGTATGGTTTTATGATTGTACCTAAAATTACTCAAGTTTTACCTTCATCCGGACAAGTAGGAACTTTAGTTACTATAGCTGGTAATGGATTTGGGGCAACTGAATTAATCAGGATTGACTTTGGTACTACTCATACTATTACTTTAGCTTCTACTAATGGTACTGGTGAATTTCAGACAGTATTTACAGTAGATTCTCAGCCAATTGGAACAACGACTATCAGCGCTTATGGTATGCAAACAAACAGCTCTGCAAAATCACTATTTATTATGCTTCCTTTAACTACTCTAAAGATTACACCTTCACTCCAAAATATAGCAGCTGGTACAGAATTTACATCTCAGGTGGAGATAAAAGATGTAAGACGAATGATTACTGCTAAACTACATCTTAGCTTTAATCCTAATATACTTGAGGTACAAGAAATTGGTACAGGAACATTCCCACAAGATGGTATGGTAGTAAAACAATACGATAATACTACTGGTGAAATAGACTATTTTGTTGGGTTACTTACAGGTTCTGCTACTGGTTCTGGAGTAATTTGTACATTAAAATTTAAGGCAAAAGCAGGAGGGACATCAGCCGTTGTATTCGATTTTGATGATCCTAATCGTCTAACAAGGTTAAAAGATGCAGATAAAGAGAATATCCCATTTAATAAAGAAGAGGCTTTATATCGTGTAATTATAGGAATTGATATTAGGCCTAAAGATAAAGTAATAAAGGCAGATGAGAGTATTGATTACCAATGTATTGCTTATTGTGGTGATTTAGAACTTGATATTACGGGTTCTACTACCTTTACTGCAACAGGTGGTGGAGATTTTACACTTAATACCTTCCTTGCAAAATACATGGGCACATATACAATTCAAGGCTCATACCTTGGATTTATTGGTACTACATCTGTAATTATTACACCTGGCACTCCAACTACTCTACTTTATATCTCAGGTAATAATCAAGTCAATACCTGTACTTTGACTCTAAAAGAGCCATTTATAGTTAAGGTAGTGGATAAATATGAAAACCCTTGCCAGGATGTAGAGGTAAACTGGGAAATTATCTCTACCCCT
The DNA here is from genome assembly GCA_040754115.1 of bacterium. GTDB lineage: Bacteria > UBA9089 > CG2-30-40-21 > CG2-30-40-21 > SBAY01 > JBFMDD01. The sequence continues at coordinate 2,174 of JBFMDD010000054.1, read as the reverse complement.
TCTGGTGCAACTTTATATTCTATCTCTCCAACTAAAACCACAACCAATGTTCAAGGGACAACTACATCCCTACTTACTTTAGGCACAGAACCACCTGGAACATACACTATTCATGCAATATCAACTGGGTTACAAAACTCACCTTATATCTTTACTGCACATTCATTAAGACGATTTGGCAATATAGCGGGTTTTTGTATGCTTGACTTTGGGACAGAGTTAGGGACATCCTCACAAATTCAGGTAACAATTGTTGAATCAGGTAAAACTACAACTACTAATGAAAACTCTTATTTTATATTTGAGAATGTTCCAATAGGAACCTACACACTTAATTTTGATACCCATGGAGCATCATCTAAAGAGTTAAGTGGAGTATGTATTAGCAAAACACAATTTGAGGATACTACATATATTGGAACTGTTAGTTTATTAGCTGGAGATGTAAATAATGATGGGAAGATAAATATTGATGATTGGCCTGTATTTGTAGATAGCTTTTTTAAACAAGAAGGAGACCCAGGCTGGAATGAAGCTAAAAATGCAGATTTTAACCATGATGGCCAGGTAGATGATGAAGATTTTATCATATTTAGAGATAATTTTGGAAAAGGTAAAGCAGCAAAACATAAAGCAAGAAAAATAACACCTGTCTCTTCAAGTGGTAGGATAGAATTATCATTTAATATTGAAACATTAGAGGGAGTAGATATAGATAATTTACGCATTGGAAACATTATTTATCTTAAAGTATACATTCGTGATGCAAAAGACTTCTTAGGTGGGGAGGTACACCTATCATTTAATTCAAAACTATTAGAGGTAGTAGATGCTATTTCAGAAAATACTTATAAAAATACTACATTAAGTGCAAAGGTGCTAACTGAAGGTATTCAAATTCAACCAGGAGATTATGTCCCTCAAGATAAAATCTATCCCTTAATAAATAAAGTAGATAATGAGAAAGGTAAGATTGATTATGCCATTGGAGTAATGGAACCAATGGATAAAGATGAAGGGGTATTGGCTATTGTACCATTTAGAATAAAAGCATGTGGCGGCTATTCTAAGGTTGGGTTTGAGTTTAATGAGGAAGAAAACCGCCAGACAATGTTTATCGAGAGAACTGATGGGGATGACCAAATACCTGAGGTATCACCTGATGAAGTAATCATTAATGTTCCACATGTATTTAATGATTTAAATAATGTACTTGTCTATCCCAATCCTGCATATAAAGGGCAGGAGGTAATCTTTGATCAGCTTACTACGGATAAGCAAATTACCTTAAGAATTTATAGCCTTGCAGGGGAATTAGTATTTGAAAATAGTGGAATGAATAAAATCAAATGGCCCCTAAAGAACAAAGATAATGAATATGTTGCCTCTGGAATTTATATCTATTTCTTAAAGGATGAACTCGGCTCGGTTAAGAAAGGTAAGATTGGCGTGATAAAATAGTAGTAAGAGACATAGAAAAGCATCATGGAGCTTCGTGGTTCGTGGTGTGCGAGAAAATTAAACAACGTACTTTGGTAACACATGCCCGCTTTTGCTTAATGGTATTCATCCCATTCCTTACAAGAGAGAATTAAAGGAAGATTTTTCAACGCCTCTTCTATAGGAATCAATATCACCTTCGTAAAGTCGGCGTTCTCCACCATAAAGAAAATAGGTTTTAGCTCTAAGGGATAATCTTTCAAAAATGCCTTTAGCCCTCTAATATTCAAATGCATCTCTTCGATACTTATCTTGGTCAATGAACTTAATCTCATTCACATCAAAATGCTCTGGGTCAAACTCCCCGCCAATCCATTCCAGCATTTCTTCGTGTTCCTTGTGCTTTGGATTTCGTATAACTCTCAGGAATTCTTCATATCCCCATACGCCACCGCAGTCCTCAGGCGGACACGCCCTCTTCCCACCAATACATTTCGGATAATCTGCATCCTTTTCTTTGAGGAGTATTTTTTCCAGTTCTATTGTGTGTTCCCAACTATCACCAAAGTCATAGGTATAATCCTTAAATCGGCAAGTGACCTCTTCTTTATACCTTTAACCACTTGATATATAAATACTTAACTCATTAAAAAATCTGCAAATTTTTTAACAAAAATACTTGACATTGGTCTCCTCCTATGCTATACTTTATGTAAGTAATTAATATTACTAAA
>JBFMDD010000053.1:0-9605 GCA_040754115.1 bacterium | reverse complement strand
ATAAAAAATGCTTTACCTATTTTCTTCCCTTTGTGTCCTTTGCGATTTATCCTTTTTTAACCGCAAAGAACGCAAAGATTAAAGGTAAAAGGAATCATAAAAAATTCACGAAACTCCAGGTAGTTCGTGTATGATAAAAATAAAAAAACAACAATAAGTAAAGTAGGAATTAATCCAAGTTTCAAAACAGATTCGACAATAGTATTAAAATCCATCTTTTACCTCTGGTAATTTTTATCTGACATTATTTAATATAACATTTTTAGGTGAATATGTCAAGAATAATTTTGGACAGAACATTTTTTGAAACTTACCCACATCTCTGTGAATAGAGTAGAGGATTTATCCTCTAAAAAGAGATTAAAATCTTTACTCTAATTTTATACTTATGGCAGAAAATGAGGTAAAGCAATACCTGTGAGCATAGATATAGTTTTAAGTCCTACGCAACGCTCTCTTCAAAATTTTATTGACATAGGGTAATTTTTTTGGTAAAATTGTTTAAAAACGATAAGAGGTAAAAGATGCTACATGCCAATTTTGTTCATTTACATGTCCACTCTGAGTATAGCCTGTTAGACGGGGCGATAAAAATACATGATTTAGTTCAAAAGGCTCATGAATACAAAATGCCTGCTGTTGCCATTACAGACCATGGCAATATGTTTGGTGCAATTGAGTTTTATCAACATGCATATTCACTTGGTGTAAAACCTATTATTGGAGCAGAGATATACATTGCTCCTAAAGACCGCAAAGATAAAACACATAAAAAAGGACTAACCGAAGCCTCCTATCATGGAACATTACTGGTTAAGGACGAAACAGGCTATCGTCATCTGATTAAACTACTTAGCATTGGATACTTAGAAGGATTCTACTACAAACCAAGGGTAGATAAAGAAGTATTGAGTAAATATCATGAGGGATTGATTTTCATGAGTGGTTGTGTAAAAGGAGAAATACCTGTACTTTGTAAAAAACAACGATATGAGGAGGCAAAGGAAAAAATATTAGAATTCCAAAAGATATTTGGTAGTGAAAATTTTTATTTAGAACTATTAGACCATAATTTAGAAGAAGAAAAACAGATAAATGAATATTTAATTCAAGCCGCAAAAGAACTTGGAATCCCATTAGTAGCTACTAACGATGTCCATTATATCCACAAAAGTGATGCAGAAAGTCATGATATACTACTTTGTATTCAGACAAATAAAAATGTTGAAGACCAAGATAGACTTAAATTCTCATCCGACCAATTTTACTTTAAAACTCCACAAGAAATGACAGATTTATTTTCTCATGTGCCTGAAGCTATATCTAATACTATCGAAATAGCAAAACGATGTAATTTAGAATTAGAGTTTGAACATCTACACTTACCTCATTATGAGGTTGAAAAAGGATATGATATGGAGAGTTATTTGCGTAAACTGTGTTATGAAGGTGTAGAAAATAAGTATGGGGTAATTACTACACAAATAAAAGAACGATTAGAGTATGAGTTAAATACTATTATTCAAATGAAGTATACTGAATATTTTTTAATCATCTGGGATTTAATTCATTATGCAAAAAGTAAACATATTCCTGTAGGTCCTGGTCGAGGTTCTGCAGCAGGTAGTCTCGTATCTTATGTATTAGGAATTACAGATATTGACCCATTAAAGTATAATTTACTCTTTGAACGGTTTTTAAATCCTGAGCGGGTAAGTATGCCGGATATTGATATAGATTTTTGTTATGAACGAAGAGACGAAATCATTGAATATGTATCAAACAAATATGGTAATGAGCGGGTAGCCCAGATTATTACCTTTGGAACAATGTTGGCTAAAGCTGCAATTAGAGATGTTGGCAGAGCACTAAATATCCCTTATGGTGAAGTTGACCGCATTGCTAAGTTGATTCCTAATGAATTGAATATTACATTAAATAGTGTTTTAGATAGGGTTCAAGAATTTAAGGAATTAGCTGAAAGCCAGGTGGGAAAAACTAAGCAATTGATTAATACCGCCATAAGATTAGAAGGATTAACTCGTCATGCCTCAACTCACGCTGCAGGAATAGTAATCTCCCGCGAGCCATTAACTAATATTGTACCACTTTATAAAGACCCAAAAACAGGCGGAGTAACTACACAATATGCAATGAGTTCAATAGAAGCTATTGGACTATTAAAAATGGACTTTTTGGGACTGCGAACATTAACTTTAATCGATGATGTCATCAAAAATATCGAAAGGACAAAAAATATCAAGATTAAGATCGAGAATATTCCTTTAGATGATAAACAAACATATAAACTTTTATCCGAAGGAGCAACTATTGGCACCTTTCAATTAGAATCATCTGGCATGCGCGATTTAGCACGGCGACTTAAACCCGATGTATTTGAAGACCTGATTGCCTTAGTAGCACTTTATCGCCCCGGTCCATTGAATAGCGGGATGGCAGATGAATTTATAAAAAATAAGCATGGTGGCAAGATAAAGGATATTCATCCATCACTAAAATCAATCTTACAGGAAACATACGGAGTAATAGTATATCAGGAGCAAGTGATGCAAATTGCAAGTCACTTAGCTGGATTCACATTAGGACAGGCAGATGAATTACGACGCGCTATGGGTAAAAAAATACCTGAGAAAATGGAGAAGATGCGAGAGCTTTTCATCAATGGAGCTCATAAAAATGGCATAAGCAAAGAAATAGCAAACAGTATTTTTGAACTAATGGCTAAATTTGCTGAATATGGATTTAATAAATCTCACTCAGCCGCTTACGCCTTAATTTCCTATCGCACAGTATATCTTAAAACCCATTACCCACTTGAGTTTATGGCAGGACTATTAACCAGTGAATTAGGTAATACGGATAAGATAAGTTTTTATATCGCAGAATGTAGGAAAATGGGAATTCAAGTTTTGCCCCCGGATGTCAATGAATCATACTCTAACTTTACGGTAGTTGGAGATACCATAAGATTTGGACTAAATGGAATAAAGAATGTAGGAGGTGCAGCTATTGCCTCTATTATAAATACTCGAGAATCAAAGGGGAAATTTACCACTCTTTATGACTTTTGTGAACGAGTAGATTTAAGATTGGTAAACAAAAGGGTAATCGAAAGCCTGATTAAATGCGGCGCCTTTGATTCATTAGATGCAAAACGCTCTCAATTACTTCAAATATTAGACCATGCTATCGAAGTAGGCTCATCCATTCAAAAAGAAAAGGCAAATGGACAAGCATCTCTGTTTGAGGCTTTAGAAGATTTTAAAGAAGCATATCAAGAATTACCTGATATCCCTGAATGGCCTGAAAGTAAATTGTTAAAATTTGAAAAGGAGCTAATAGGAATTTATATCACCTCTCATCCATTGGCTAAATATGAAGATGAGATTAAAAAATACGCTACCTGCTCGATTATTTCATTAAAAGAGTTTAAAGATAAAGCTCAGGTTACTATTGGAGGACTGGTCAAATCTGTTAAACAAATAACCACTAAGAATGAAAAACAAATGGCTTTTATTTCATTAGAAGATACAATTAGTAGTGTAGAAGTAGTGGTTTTTTCAGATGTATTTGAGAAAGTCGGTGATAAACTAAGAAAAGATGCCCTTGTATTAGTGAAAGGAAGGGTAAATCTACAAGATGGAAAACATCCTAAGATTACTGCGGAGGAAATTATTGAACTAGCAGAGGCTCAAGCTGAATTTTCTAAAGTGGTTCATATCAAGGTTGATGAATCTATAGACGAAAATATACTTTTACAATTAAAGGGGTTATTAACTAAATTTAGAGGTAATTCAAATATCCATATTCATATAATAGAGAATGAAAGAGAAACTGTAATTATCCATCTCAAAAATCTAAGAATTAAAGCAAGCCCTGAATTGATTAAAGGAATTGAAGGGATGTTGGGAAATGGTAAGGTATGGTTAGGAAGAAGTTAAAAACTAATGGATTGAAATTAGAAATTGGAAATTAGAAATTAGAAAATTGGCATAGGATTAGAAGTTCTTGTTTCTATTTTCGAATTTCGAATTTCCAATTTCATACAGATAGACATCCAAAAGAAATCATAGGGAAAACGACAAAATGAACCATCCCATTTTAACTCACTTTACGAATAACCTTACCAGTTAACACATCAGTATGATTACCTTTTTCAATAACTATTTTCCCATTTATGATTACATATTCAATACCAGTAGGGTATAGGAGTGGTGATTCATAGGTAGCCAGGTCTTTTATCTTTTCTGGATTAAACACAACTACATCTGCAAAATTACCTTCTTTTAATCTACCACGATTTTTAATTCCTAATAGTTGTGCTGGTTGGTAGCTCATTTTATAAATTGCCTCTTCAAGAGTTAACACCTTCTCTTCTCGCACATATTTAGCTAAAATACATGGGAATGTCCCAAAAGCCCGTGGATGAGGTTTTGAGGTAGATAATATTCCATAATCCGCTCGTGCTGAAGAATCTGAGGCTATCATCACATAAGGCTTTTTTAATATTTTTTTAAGGTTATCTTCACTCATGTTAAAGAAATTTGCCTCTACTTTCCTTTCTTCCTCTATTAAAAGAGAAAATACCAATTCACAAGGATTCAGAGTTTTCTTTGCAGATACTATTTCAGAAATTCTTTTACCTTCCATCCATTTATTAGCTTGCGTTTTAACAGAAGAAATCATAATTGAGTCCCAGAAGTCAATGTCATGATATGCTTCTAAAATTTGTTGTAAAATCTTGCGTCGTGTATTTTCATCCTTTAGTCTTTCAAGTTCTTTTTCAAGTCCACCTTCATATACCCAATTGGGTAATAATATATCCAGGTCAGTACTGGCAGCAGTATAAGGGTATCTATCGCAAGTAATATTGATACCTAAGTCAAGTGTTTTCTCAATCTCTTCAAATACTGAATTTAACTTATCCCAATTTGTCTTACCAGCGGTTTTAAGGTGAGAGATATGTACCTTTTGAACATTAGCCATCCCACCTATATCTATTGCTTCTTTAACCGCCTCTAATAATTTATCTCCTTCATTACGCAAATGGCTTACATATATTCCACCTGCTTCTGCTACTACCTTACAAATCTCAATTAATTCATCAGTCTGAGTAAAACAGCCAGGAGGATATATTAATCCTGTTGATAAACCATAAGCTCCTTCTTCCATACACTTATTGATAAGTTTCTTCATCTTATCTACTTCTTTTAGCGTAGGTCGTCTATCTGTATATCCAACAATTGATGCGCGAATATTTCCCTGTCCTATTAGAGGCACAAAATTTACACCAATGCCTATTCCCTCAAGTATTTCAAGATATTCCTTTAAAGAGTTCCATTCATAATTTATTTCAAATTCCTGGCAAATTTGCTTAATTCTATCTTTTAATTGTTGATATTGTGGTGCAGCCGAAAATCCACAATTACCACATACCTCAGTTGTCACTCCCTGTCGTACCTTACTTTCTGCCTTTGGATTGACCATTATTGTAAAATCAGAATGCGAATGAATATCAATAAACCCAGGACAGACTACTTTACCTCTGGCATCAATAAGTTTTGTTTGCTCTGAACCTATTCCTAAATTGCCAATTGCAATTATTCGCTCACCTTTAATACCTACATCTCCTCTAAATGAAGGCACATTAAACCCATCTACTATCCTACCATTTTTAATTAGAATATCATACATTTCTAATCTCCTTTGTTGGGTAATTGGGTAACTGTGTAATTATACTCAACACCGTTACAAATTGCGATTTTAGAAACGGTTCACTTTAGCGTGAAAGCTTGCAGTTAAAAAATGGATATGAAATTAGAAATTAGAAATTAGGGAAAGAAGTGAAGACCTAATTTCTAATTTCCAATTTCTAATTTCCAAAAGAAAGCACAGGGAAAACGATGAAAATAAACCGTCCCTAAATAGCTCAGTTAATGGCAGTGTCCAGTATACCTAATTACCCAAACGCAAGTACTACGAATTTCAAGTCAGCTACTAAATGCACAAATATAGTTGAGATAAGTCCCTTTTTAATAAAGATATAACCTAAAACTATATTTAATAATACAGTAAAGGTAAAGCAAGCTATTGCCAGAGCAGACCAATTAAAATCTAATCCTATAAAGATAAAAGATTTAAGTCCAACTATGGCAAAGAAAAAAGCTATACTAAAATTGGCAAAATGAACATTTTTAATAAGCCGTTGTACTAGAGATACCATGCCAAATCTAATAGTTTCGATAAAAAAAGCAGAATTTATAGGGATGGTTAATGCCCAGATAGGATTTGTGGGATAATAATATGGGGCAATAGACTTAAATGGTTTGTCAAAAAACTGGTAAGAGAGTATCCCAATTACTCCACCTATAATTAATAATTTTAACCAATCCTTCTTAAAATCTAAAAAAGAGCCAAAACCACATAGCCCATATTTTTTACTCCATCCAAAACCACATACCCCACATAAGAAAGTGGCAATAAATATATACCACACATCGTGTATGACAAGATAAGGAAGATGTTTAGGTAGAAATTTTTTTAATATTATTTCCCGCATACCAATGAAGTACATGTAATAAAGATAAGGAAGTGAGGCAATAACACACACTTCAGATAAAATTAATCCTTTACCTCCTACTTCCCGATTAAATAAATCTTTCATTCCTAAAACTCCTTCTTTACTGATTTTTAAGTTGTGTCTAATGTTATACTCAACACCGTTACAAATTGCGATTTTAGAAACGGTTCACTTTAGCGTGAAAGCTTGCGGTTAAAAAATGGATATGAAATTAGAAATTGGGGAAAGAAGTGAAGACCTAATTTCTAATTTCCAATTTCTAATTTCCAAAAGAAATCACAGATTATGCCCGTGTGAGTATAGCTAATATCTAATAGGTGCTAATTTAGCCGTTATTTTAGCTTTTTGACTGGGTATAGTTTTTGCTTCTTCTTTATAAGGTGTGATTTCTATTTTGCCTCCTTTAGCTGTAAAGGTTACATATTTATATTCTTCAAGGGTATGTAGAGTAGCGTGATGGATTGTAATTTTTACTCCAGGATGAACGGTGTTAAATACACTTATTTGTCCGCCGCTATCAATTGATATTCTTTTTTGTAATGTAATTATTCTTTCAGTTGCATCTCGTAATTTTTCCATTAATAAATCCTGAGCTTTAAAGTGAACGGCTAATAATTCCTCTTTTTCTTTTGGAAGTTTACCATCACAAGATGCTTTTAAAGAGAGTAATGTCTTTATCCCTAATTTAAGTTCTTGAAACTTTTTCTTATCTTCAGCTATTTCGTCAGCTAATTGGTGAATTCTTTCGCGAGATTGCGGGTGTATTCCCACTTCTAACTCAGTTAGCACCTCTGTCCATGAGCCAACTACCTTTGCTCGTATTTCTAATCCGGCGCGTACTCTACCACCTAATATAACACCTAATCTTCCTTTTACGATAACCTTATGTTTAGCATTGATATAACTATGGACAATAGATTCACCTACTATCACATCACCATGTGAATCTACCTTACTATGCTCTATGTATTTAGCAGATATATTTCCTTGTGCGTGTAAACTTCCTTCATTTTTCCCCAACATACCATTTTCTATTGTAATATCTCCTTTTGCCTGGATATGTGCATTTTCTACACAACCACCTACGATTACATCTCCATCTGCTTTAACACTAAAACCTCCTAATACATCCCCTTTAATAATTACTGTTCCTGGAAAGTCAATATTACCTGTTGAATAATCTACATCACCGTCTATATTATATATAGGTTCTACATTAATTTTATCATTGTCAAAAATTAGATATCCACTCGTAGTTGCCCTTAGTTCTAAATCGTCTACGGATACTTCTATATTTATACCTTTCGGGAAAGGTATATTTTTACCTGGTTTTGCAGGAATTAATTTACCGGTTACTGTAATTCCTGGTTTGCCTGGAGTAGCTGGGGTTTTAATGGCAATTACTTCATTCTCTTTTACTATATCAATAGGACTCATTTTTTTAAAATCTACTCTTCCCCCTACTTCTTCAAATTCATACTGTCTTTCCTTTTTAAATTTGAAAGTTATCTTTGCATCCTCTCCATTTTTAGGAGGTATTCCTTCTGCCACCACAAATACTTTATTAAATTCCTCTCTTTTTAAGACTTGTGCTAATTTATCTTCCTGAACTCCGTAGACTACTTTTTGCTTAGCAAGTTCTTCGCAAATATTTTTGATGGTGATTATTTTCCCTCCTTCAGGGGGATAGAGGATGGTTAAATATGCCTTTAATTCATCATCACTAATTTCTATTAATAGAAGGTCAGTTATTGGTTCAATTCGGTACTCTCCAATCTTTACCGGAGTTCCATTACTTGTCATTACTGATTCTTTGATAGCATCAAAGTTGACATCTTTTATACGCTCATTATCTTTAACTTGAATTAAAACCTCTTCTAAATCAACCTTTTTGCCATCACCTAAAGGTGGATAAACAGTTAAATATACCCCGGTTGGGACTGAGGCAATTTTAAAATAACCATCTACATCATACGGTCTTTTCTTCATTTCTTTTTTCACCACTGTGATTGGTAACTGGTAATCATTTAACCAGTTACCAAATCATACATATAGTTCTTTCACTTTGCTAAGGTATCCTTTTAATCGAAGTATAGCTTGTGTATGTAGTTGACATATTCTTGATTCTGTAACACCAATAACACTTCCAATTTCTTTCAATGTCAAATCATCATAATAATATAATATAATAATTTCCTTTTCCCGTTCAGGCAAGTTATTGATAGCCTCGATAAGGAATCGTTTCAATTCTTTTTGCTCTAATGTAGCTTCAGGACCTCGCTCAGGTGGAGTTTCAATTGTATCAATTATCCCTATCTTTTCCTCATTCTCTAAATAAAAAACATCATCTAATGAAATTAACGATGCACTACCTATCTTTAATATCAATCGTCCTAATTCTTCCTCAGTTATCTCTAATGCTTCTGCTACCTCCTTGTCAGTAGCTGGCCTGCCATATTTATATTCTAATTCAACATAAGTTTTTTCAAGTTGCTTAGTCTTTTGTCGTAACGCTCTGGGCATCCAATCTAAAAACCTTAATTCATCAATTATTGCTCCTTTTATTCGATTAATAGCGAAAGTTTTAAATTTAATTCCATATGCAGGATTATATTTTTCAATCGCATCAATTAATCCTAAAATCCCATAACTAACTAAGTCATCAAATTCCACTTGAGGTGGGGTATTAATAGCAATCCTGCCTGCGATATATTTAACAGTAGAGGCATATTTAAGGATTAATTCTTCTCTTATCTTAAGATTTTTGGTTCGTTTATATTCTTTCCATAATTCATCTTCAGTTTTAGGCATTTTAATCACCCCTCTTTTTAAAAGTAGCGAGTAGAAAGTAAGAGAGAACTTGCTATGTGGGTTTTTTATATCTCTCTACTCTCTACTCTCTACTCTCTACTCTCTACTCTCTACTTCTATCTCATTCCTCTGCCATCATAGTTCTTATCACCATAGCTAAACTTTCAGGCTCTGCTTTTGCTATTTCATCAGG
>JBFMDD010000052.1:0-16983 GCA_040754115.1 bacterium | reverse complement strand
AATTTTTGCTTCGCAACATTCTTCGAATTCAACTAATTTCAATTTATTTCTATCTTGCATTGTGTGATTTAACTCTCTTAAAAACTGATACATGAGTCTTTATTATTCTAACCATACAGCTCGAAATTTTTCAACTTCCAATGCCATAAGATACCTCAACGCCTATTCTTATATTATCTTTCTTCCTTTCAACTCAGAAACCAATTCAGTGACTATATCTTTAACCTCCCCTTGTAAGATTTTTCTATCTTTTCGAGGAGGTGGTGTAAAGGTGCGAATTACCTGTGTAGGTGAACCAGCTAATCCTACCTGTTCTGGTAAAATTCCAAGTTCTTGTGCACCCCAGATGGGAATTTCCTTCTTTTTAGCAGTAAGTTTACCACGTAATGAAGGAAGTCTGGGCTCGTTAATTTCTTTAACTACAGTTAGTAACACAGGCAATTGTGCTTCCACTACTTCATACCCATCTTCTAATACTCGTTCTACTCTCAATGTCTGATTTTTTATTTCTACTATCTTTCTTACCCAGCATATCTGAGGTATGTCTAATTTCTCTGCTAATTCAGGTCCTACCTGTGCTGTATCTCCATCTATAGCTTGTTTACCACAGATTATCAAGTCAAACTTGCCTATCTTTTTAATTCCCATAGATAATGTATATGAGGTAGCTAATGTATCTGCTCCTGCAAATACCTTATCAGATAATAAAATGGCATCATCTACCCCAAGGGATATAGCCTCGCGTAGCGCTTCTTCTGCCTGAGGTGGTCCCATAGAAATAGCCACTACCTCTCCTGATTGACTTTCCTTTATCTGCAAAGCCGTCTCAATGGCATTCATATCAAAGGGGTTTATGATAGATTTTACTCCCTCCCGGATTAATGTATGTGTCTTTGGGTCTATTTTTACTGAAGTAGTCTCAGGAACCTGTTTTATACAAACTATTATTTTCATATCTTTTTATTATAATAGAATTATTGGGTCAGACCCCAACGGTTTCCTACTTTTCTTCTAACATCTTCTTTATCTTCTCCTTACCAAGAAGATTTATCAGCTCTCTTTGTATTTCTTCTTCACCCATACAGCGAAGCAACTTCTCTTTCCCAATGCTCCGAATTACATCCTCTTCCCCTATGCTACGGAGCAACTTCTCTTTCCCAATGCTATGAATTACCCTCTCTTCCCCAATCCCTTGCACAAACTTATCAACCCCAACTATATCTGCCAGTTTACCAATTATATCTGGTCTGTCTGCTAATGTCTGTGGCATTAATTTTACCTCCTCTTCTCCCAGACTCCGAAGTAACCTCTCCTTACCAATCCCCTGGATAAATTTATCAACCCCAACTATATCTGCCAGTTTACCAATTATATCTGGTCTGTCTGCTAATGTCTGTGGCATTAATTCCACCTCCTCCTCAAATTCTTCAGGATGTAGATACAATCCTGTTTCTATTAACTCTGCTAAATCTATTTCTAATATATCTTTTCCCTTACTACTCATCTTCTTTGCTAACTTCTTGATTGACTCCCCGGATGTAAAAAGTATCAATCCATAGTTCTCTTCCACTACCTCTAATCTATCGAGCTGTATCAAATAGAAATTAAACCCAAAATCCGCCAGATAAAACCCATCTTTTATCTTGGCTAATTCATGACCATTCCTCCGAATATAATCTCCTATCCCCTTTATATCCCCTGAAACGATGGCATACACATTTATCTGCCTTCGCCAATGTATTCCTTCTTTTATCTTGAATAAAAGCACATAAGCAAATAATCGGTCAAAGTCATCTCGTCTAAACCTATCCGTTGGAGATTTATATTCAATGACATTGTAATCAGTAAAGGATTGAAACACGAGTGGTAATGATTTAACATCAGCATCTTTGGTCTTTTTAATCACTACTATATCTATCTTCAAAGGCATCTTGCCAATTTCAACCTCTGTATCAACTTTAAATCCTTTTGGTTCAAGTAGGTGTTTCAATATATTTGAGAAGTAAGAATGCCACTTTTTCTTCATTATTTATAATTATATACAAAACCTTATCTTTTGTCAACTAAAATTAAATTGGGGGGGGGCAAACAATAAAGAAAGATATTGACAATCTTGTAGTTTATCTGCTAAAATGTTCCTGATGGAGGTAGGTATGCTTTTAGCTATTGATATTGGGAATACTACTATTTTATTTGGGGTTTATAAGAATGACGAGTTGAGGGGACATTGGAGGGTGGCAACTGATAAGAAAAAGACTTCAGATGAATATGGTGGAGTTATCTCAAGCTTTATTAGAGATAAAGGCAATATTTCAGCCGCTATCATATCTTGTGTTGTTCCATCATTAGCCTCTGTATTTAACCAGATGGTAAAAGATTATTTTCATGTTGAGGCAAGATTTGTTGAGGGGACAAATACTAAGTTTACTATTTTGTATGATAATCCTAAAGAAGTAGGGGCAGATAGGGTAGTAAATGCCATTGCTGGATTCAGACTTTATGGCGGGCCTGTAATTGTAGTTGACTTTGGCACTGCGACTACATTTGATGTCATTTCTAAAAATGGTGAGTATTTAGGTGGAGCAATTGCCCCAGGGATAAATATTTCAATTGAGGCATTATGGACTAAAACTGCCTTGCTTCCTAAAGTAGAAATAATAAAACCTAAAACGGTAATTGGTAAAAATACGATTGAAAGTATGCAGGCAGGAATATTTTATGGATTTGTTGGTCAGGTGGATGAGATAATAACGAAAATCAAAGAGGAACTTGAATTAGAACCAAAAATAGTAGCCACCGGTGGGTTAGCAGAATTAATCAGTTCAGCGTCAAGATATATTCAATTAGTCAATCCACTATTGACGCTTCAAGGATTGAAAATTATCCATAATGAAGGGTTAGTTAAATAATGGTTAAAGAATATGATGTTTTGATAGTTGGTGCTGGACATGCAGGTTGTGAGGCAAGTTTAGCTGCTGCACGAATGGGGTGCAAAGTAGCTATTGTGACTATGCACAAGAATACGATTGCTCAAATGTCTTGTAACCCAGCTATTGGTGGTTTAGCTAAAGGACAACTGGTACGGGAAATTGACGCACTCGGTGGAGAGATGGCGAAGATTATTGATAAAACAGGCATACAATTTCGAATGCTTAATACTAAAAAAGGACAAGCTGTTCGGTCACCACGCGCTCAAGCAGATAGAAATGCATACCAACTTGCTATGCGCCATGTCCTAGAAAATCAATCAGATGTGGATATTATTGAGGATGTGATTGAAAAGATATTGATTAAAAAAAATAAGGTAGTTGGAGTAGTTGGTCAATATGATGAGGCATATCGAGCTAAAACAGTAATTATTACTACTGGCACTTTTTTAAATGGACTCCTTCATATTGGACTAAATTCATTCGAAGGCGGAAGGATTGGAGAAAAGGCTGCTCATGGATTATCCAAATCATTAAAAGAATTAGGCTTTGAATTGGGTAGATTAAAAACTGGGACAAGTCCGAGAATTGATAAAACCACAGTTGATACCTCTAATTTAGTAAGACAGGATGGGGATAAAATCCCTACTCCATTTTCTTTTACTACTCAACGAATTGATAGGAAACAAATTCCATGCTATCTAACCTATACCAATCAATCTACACATAATATAATCCATAACAACCTTGACAGATCTCCTTTGTTCACAGGGAAGATTAGAGGAACTGGAGTAAGATATTGCCCTTCTATTGAGGATAAGGTGGTTAGGTTTCCACAAAAGGATAGACATCAGATATTTATTGAGCCTGAAGGAGAGGATTCTAATATCTTTTATCTAAATGGTGTGGCTACAAGTTTGCCAATGGATGTTCAGGAAAAGATACTTAAAACTATACCAGGATTAGAGGAGGCAAAAATAGTAAGGTATGGTTATGGAGTTGAATATGACTTTGCTCCACCAACACAATTAAAACCTACTTTAGAAACTAAGTTGATAGAAAATCTTTACTTTGCAGGACAAATTAATGGGACTTCGGGGTATGAAGAGGCAGCCGCACAAGGGATAATGGCAGGAATAAATGCAGTGCTTAAATTACGAAAACAAAAACCTCTTATCCTAAAACGCTCAGAGGCATATATCGGCGTTTTAATTGATGATTTAGTTACAAAAGGCACCCAAGAACCATATAGAATGTTTACTTCTCGAGCTGAATATAGATTAATTCTACGACATGATAACGCTGATTTGAGATTGATGCATTATGGACATAAACTTGGCTTGATTTCAGACCTACAGTATGAAGCACTATTAAATAAGAAAAAACAGATTGAAGATGAAATTTATAGATTAAATCATACTGTTCTAAAAGGAAAACAAATTACTTTAGCTCAAATGTTGAAAAGGGGTGAAACCTTGAATATGGAGCATATTCAAGGTCTGCCACATGAAGTAATAGAACAGGTAGAAATAGAGATTAAATATGAAGGGTATATCAAAAGACAAATGGCACAAGTAGAACACTTTAAGCGAATGGAAGGTAGGAAAATACCTGATAACTTTGATTATTATGCTATCCCTGGTCTTTCGAATGAAACTAAGGATAAACTATCAAAAGTTAGACCTATATCTCTTGGGCAAGCAGCGCGAATTTCAGGCATTCGACCAGCAGATATATCTATCTTAATGGTCTGGTTGGAACAAGGAAAATGGAAATAAAAGCCTATCTTTAGACTTCTAATAAAGCCAAAACTGGGTTAATTTTACAAAAGGTATATCCTTTACTGTTTTGAAACTATGGAGTAAATGTGAATGTCTCAATGTCTGTGCTGAAATAATCAAGTGTAATGGGACATGCTAACCTACCACCTACCTCATAATTTCCTTCAGGTTCACTACCACTAAAGGTATAGTCAGAAAGTATAGGTTTTACAACATCCAATTCTGGTGGTAATAAGCGGACGAGGCGGACGAGGGTCACATCTTGACAGGGTGTTGAATTGACTCCCAAATTTATGTGCATTAAAATTTAAAAAACAATTATAAGCGGGATGGTTCACTATTGTTTGAAAGTTTGCGGTTAGAAAATGGAGTGGAAATTAGAAATTAGAAATTAGGGAGAGAAGGAAAAGCCCAATTTCTAATTTCCAATTTCAATTTTCTGTGAACACTTACAAATAGATATCCGAAAAGAACTCATAGGAAATTGCCCGAAAATGAACCATCCCTTATAAGCTTTCAATTAGGTTGAACTTAGAAAAACTGCACAATTTTTTGTATAATGCACAAAAAATATTAAACAATTTCCTCTTGAAGAGAAAGGAATTGGGTGAATTGGGTAATTAGGTAACTGGTTAATTAATTACCTAATTACTTAGTTACCCAGTTACTCAATTTACCCAACTTTGTTCTTTGACAATTTAATATTGTTTTTTTTGTGTTGACAATTAAAGGGAAGATAAGGTATAATAATTTTAAGGTGGATAAATGGGAAAGAAAGTCAGAAAACAGAAAACAGATTACAGAGGGCAGAAAAAGAGTAAGTGGAAGGTTCAGTTTAGAATTCCAAAGTTTCTTATCCCAAAGGATGAGCCGATTGTTCCAAGAACATTTACTTCGATAGATTATGCAGGGGGAATATTAGTATTTTTCATCTGTTGGATAGTGTATTTATATACAAGGAAGAAGAAATAATATGGGTAAGAGGAAAAAGAAAATAAAGAAAATTAATCAAAAAACTCAAAAAGCTATAATTAAAGATTCATTAAGAAAAAGACTATTTAAAAAAGAGAATTATATTATAGTGGGGATACTCATTCTTGCGTTTATTCTTCGACTAATTCATCTTTTTCAAATGCAAAGTAATTATCCCGAATTTTACTCTCCTAATCCAGGAACAGATATGGGAATGTATGATAAAGCTGCTATGGAGATACTTAACGGTAATCCTATAAAAGGACCATTTTATTATAATCCTTTATATTATTATTTCTTAGCCTTAAACTACTATTTATTTGGACATAATCTATTTACTATAAGATTAATTCAAGCCTTACTCGGAATTGTTACGGGTTTAGTAACATATCTTATTGCTAAAAAGATATTTAATGAAAAAGTAGCTATAATTTCTCTTTTACTTTATGCCTTGTGTGGTTATCTTATATATTATGAAGGAGTACTTTTATCAATAAGTTTAACTACATTTTTATGTGTTACTGCTGTTTGGTTTTTTCTTCAAGCAAGGGAGAGAAAATCTAACAAAAGATTTATTACTGGAGGTATATTATTAGGACTTGCTGCTCTTTCTCAACCTAATACTATTCTTCTTCTTCCATTTGTTCTTTTGTGGATATTATTAGAGTTGAAAGAGGAAGTAATAAAAAGAAGATTACAAAGATGTGCCATTGTTCTTTTAGCGTGTTTTGTTGCTATCTCTCCAATTACTATTAAGAATTATATTGACTCAGGAAAATTTGTATTAATTTCAACAAGTGGTTCTTTTAACTTCTGGTTAGGTAATCATGAACATTCATTAGGTTATTTTAGTAGTTATGAAGATTTGATTAGTCTGGAAAAGAAGATAAAAGAA
This sequence comes from bacterium, assembly GCA_040754115.1. Classification (GTDB taxonomy): domain Bacteria; phylum UBA9089; class CG2-30-40-21; order CG2-30-40-21; family SBAY01; genus JBFMDD01. The sequence continues at coordinate 10,408 of JBFMDD010000052.1, read as the reverse complement.
GAAGGGGAAAAATTCTATTTCAAAGATGTATTAAGATTTATCAAGGAAAAACCAATAGATTATCTATGGTTTGTTGGAAAAAAGATATATTTATTTTGGGGAAAATGGGATGTTCCACATCAAGTATGGTACTTTCAAGGAAGATTATTTTCTCCTTTATTAAAACATCCCTTCATATTTAATTTTGACATTATAGCAATATTAGGATTAGGAGGGATACTTTTTTCTGTTAAGAGATTCTCAAGAAAAACATTATTACTTTATTTATTTATTTTAGGATATAGTTTTTCAGTAATAACGATGTTAATTCATGGAAGGTATCGTGCTCCTATCGTTCCTTTTCTTATAATCTATGGAGGATTTTTGTGTGTCAACTGGTGGGAAAATTTAAAAGAAAAAAAATATTGGAATTTATTTTACTCTTTTATAGTATTAAGTGTATTAATATTATTTATAAATATGGATAAAATTATTTGTATTACTAACCCTAAAGGGATATATTTTGAAAAAGATGATAGAGTTATTATTAAAGATAATGATGATAGGTATGAGGATAGATTAATTACCTTAGATTCCACAAGTAGTAGGCTTAAAAAGGAATTTATAATAGATAAAGATATATCTAAATTCAACAAGGCATGTATTACATGGTATTTCGGAGGGGAGAAAGGAGAAGTAATTTTCAATATCAATGGATATGATACTCAACCAATAAATTTTAATTCATTATCATTTTTTCAAACAATGAGAGCTCAATTTAATAGTAATATTTTAAAAAGAGGATTAAATAGTATTATTATTAGAACTACACAAGATTCAACAAAAATAAAAATGCCTGTAGATAGTTATTATAATTATGGAAGGTCTTATCTTGCTCATGATGGAATCCATTGGCAAAAGATAAATGGGGAGTATATAATTCAATTAGAATTAATTAAAGACTGAAATATGTCGAAAAGAGGGGTAATTTTAAATAGGAAGGAGGATGAAAATATAATTTGTCGGATACAATTGACAATTTATTCTTTACTTGTTGGTTTTTGGCTTCTGTTTTCTGGTGAGGTAAAGGCAAATACATGGACACAAACTGCCTTAGGGGATTTTATGAAAGGAAAGCAGGAGCAAGTAACTTGTGGGGTATTACCTATGGAAATTTACATGGTTTCTAAGGATGTAGATTTAAAATTGGCTACGGTAGATACAAACTGGTATTGGAGTTCCTGGAATGCTCCAGATGTAGGATATTATGCAAGTCCTACCTTTTGTGACTTAGACAATGATGGAGACTATGATCTTATGATTGCCTCACAAGATGGTGGGAATTGTTATGGCTATGAGAATACAGGCAACAAGATAAACCCTATTTGGACAGCAAAGCCTGACTGGAATGGGCCTCGTGTAGGAGATTATGGATGGTATGCAAAACCTGCTTTTTGTGATTTAGACAATGACGGAGACTATGACCTTATGATTGGTCATATGGATGGTAGCCCAAATGCCTATGAGAATATAGGCAGCAAGACAAAACCTATCTGGACATATAAACCTGATTGGAATACTCCACATATAGGAGAGGAGACAAAACCTGCTTTTTGTGATTTAGACAATGATGGAGATTACGACCTTTTGATTGGTGCAGTAAGTGGTATATCCTGGAGTATTGAAAACATTGCTACGCATTTCCCAATGGGAACTTTTACATCTTCTGTCTTTGGTACAGGAACTAACATTTTAGATTGGGATGTAATATCCTGGATAGAGACAAAATCTCTCAATACTAATGTAGTAATAGAACTAAGAACTGGTAATACACTTATTCCAGATGAAAATTGGTCAGAATGGAATTCTGTTACCAATGGAACAACAATTTCAAATTCCAATTCCAGATATATTCAATTAAGAGGTATCCTTTCAACCACAGACCTCTCTCAAACTCCAATGATTCATAATATTACCCTAATCTATCATTTCCCCCTACAAGCTATCTTAGTTTCTCCTACCTCTGGTCAAGTTGGAAAACTTGTTACATATAGTTGGTAATGGTTTTGGAGCAACAGAAGTAGTCAAGATTGAATTCGGCACCACTCGGACTATTACCACTATTACTACTAATGCACCAGGGACATTCAGCACTGTTTTTACCGTCGATACTCAGCCTTATGGTACTACTTCAATTGTAGCTACAGGCTTAATCTCTAATAAAACTGCTTCAAATTTCTTCCGTATTCTACCTAATATTTTATTTGTATCACCCTGTCAAGGTACTGTTGGTAGTTCTGTAACGATAAGAGGTAATGGATTTGGAGTGTTTGAAGAAATCTGTATAACCTTTGGGATTACAGGAACTATTCAATTTACAAGAACTTATGCTGAAGGTAGCTTTACTACTACCCTTATTATTGATACTCAACCTTTTGGTATAACTACAGTTAAAGTAATAGGAGTTAATACTCAAGCAGAAGCTATGGATTACTTTGTTATACATCCAAGTATTATTTTAGTAACTCCTGGTATAGGTACTGTTGGTAGTTTTGTCACAATTGCAGGTAATGGATTTGGGAAACAAGAAAATATACGGGTAGATTTTGGGACTACTGTAAATATTTGTAATAGTGTTTCAAGTTTCGATGGTACATTTTCTGCTGGCTTCACTGTCGATACTCAACCTTATGGGAATACTTCAATTGTTGCATCAGGATTTCTATCGGGCACACGAGTTTTTAATTTGTTTAAGATTGTACCAAAAATTACTCAAGTTTTACCTTCATCTGGGCAAGTAGGAACTTCTGTTACAGTATCTGGTAATGGATTTGGTACAACGGAATCAATCAGGATTGACTTTGGTACTACTCATACTATTACTTTAGCTTCTACTAATGCTACTGGTGAATTTCAGACAGTATTTACAGTAGATTCTCAGCCAATTGGAACAACGACTATCATTGCTCATGGTTTGATGACTAATACCTATGTTCTGGCACAGTTCATTATCCTTCCATTAACTACTTTGAAGATTACACCTGCCTTACAAAATATTGCTGTTAATTCAACATTTACCTGCCAGGTGGAGATAGAGAATGTAAGTGAATTAGCAGCAGGTGATTTGTATATTAGCTATGACTCAAATATACTTGAAGTAACAGGAATAGGTACCGGGACATTTCCACCAAATTGTAGTGCAGTAAGTAAAGTTACTCCTGGTAAGATAGATTATTCCTTTGGATTACTCTCTGGCTCTGCTACTGGTTCAGGAATACTCTGCTATTTACATTTTAAAGCGATTGCAGGTGGTACATCAAGTGTAAGAATTGATACAACTCAAGACCGCAAAACAATATTACTTAAAATTGATATAGACACCCCAATGGGAATTCCGTTTACTAAAGAAGATGCAATATATTATGTGATTAGTAAGATTAAAATTAAACCCCAGGATAAAATAATAAAAGCAGATGAGGATGTTGAATATCAATGTATTGCAGAGTGTGGTACTTGGTTAGAACTTGATGTTACTGGTTCTACTACCTTTACTTCAAATGGTGGTGGTTCATTTACCCTTAATACCTTCCATGCAAAATATATGGGTACATATACAATTCAAGGAGCATATCTTGGATTTATTGGTACTACATCTGTAATTATTACTCCTGGTACTCCAACTACTTTACTTTATATCTCAGGTAATAATCAAGTCAATACCTGTACTTTTACTCTAAAAGAACCATTTATAGTCAAGGTAGTAGATAAGTATAATAATCCATGTAAAAATGTAGAGGTAAATTGGGAGGTAATTGAAGTACCCATAGGTGCAACTTTATATTCTATCTCTCCAACTAAAACCACAACCAATGTTCAAGGGACAGTTTCATCTTTCCTTACATTAGGTACAGAACCTCCAGGAACATATACCATACATGCAATATCAACTGGACTATCAGGCTCTCCTTGTATCTTTACTGCCCATTCATTAAGACGATTTGGCAATATAGCTGGTTTTTGCTTGTTGAAGTTAGGCACTATTTCTTTAGGTACATGCTCAGATATTCAGGTAAGGATTGTAGAGCTTGGTACAACTACAACGACTAATGATAGTTCTTACTTCATATTTGAGAATATACCAGTAGGAACATACACACTTAACTTTGATACCTGGGGAGCATCTCCATCAACTAAAACCAATATTTGTATTAGTCCAACACAATTTGAAGATACTACTTACATTGGTACTATTACACTGTTAGCAGGAGATGTAAACAATGATGGTCAGGTAAATATTGCAGATTGGCCGTTATTTGCAGATGCATGGCGAGAGAAGGCAACTAAAACTCATACAAATTGGAATGAATATAAAGAGGCAGATTTTAATCATGATAGTAAAGTAGATGCATATGATTTTATTGTTCTTAGAAATAATTTTGGTGAATATCAAAAAGGTAAGACTAAGAAATCAGCTACGATGCCTCTGAAAGCTAAAAAGACCTCTGGTAGGATAGAGTTGTCCTTTGACCTTCAGACACTTGCAGGGGTAGATATTAATGAGTTGCGGGTGGGAAATATTATCTATCTTAAGATATATGTTCGTGATGCAAAAGACTACCTTGGTGGTGAAGTACATCTATCATTTGCTCCAAAGGTATTACAAGTAGTAGATGCAAATAATACCATGGCTGGCATTCAAATTCAACCAGGTGATTTTCCACAAGGCTCATTAAATTATCCACCTGCTGAGCTAAAGAACGAAGTAGATAATCTACTTGGTAAGATTGATTATGCAGTAGCGGTCTGGGAACCAGAGCAAGGAAATGAGGGGATATTAGCTACTGTATCATTTAAGGTAATTTCTTGTGGTGCTTATTCTAAAGTAGGCTTTGAGTTTGATTCGGAAGAAAACCGCGAGACAATGTTTATCGAGAGAACTGGTCAGGAACAACCTATTGACCAGCATCCTGAGGTATCACCTGATGAAATAATTATCAAAGTACCAGCGGTATTTAATAATTTAGAGAAGGCACTGGTCTATCCCAATCCTGCTTATAAAGGGCAAGAGGTAGCCCCTTTACTCAGATTACTACTGATAAACAAGTTACCTTAAGAATATATAACTTAGCGGGTGAATTAGTTCTTGAAAAACAAAAAGATAACATCTATGATAGCCAGATTAAATGGAATCTAAAAAATAAAGATAACGAAGATGTTGCCTCAGGTATTTATATCTATTTCTTAAGAGATGTAAATGGCTCAATTAAGAAAGGTAAGATTGGGGTGATAAAATAGTATGAGAGAAATGAATTGATTAAAGTACAATCTACAATATGTCGATTAATAAAATAAAGAGATTTAAAAAAAATTAAAAAAAAATTAAAAAAATACTTGACAGAAATAATATATTGTGGTATTATATAAAAAGGAATAAGATTTTGTAGATTCTCGGATAAAAATAAGGTTCAAGGAGAAAGGAGCAAGGGAGAGTAATCTTGTACCTTGATCCTTGTTCCTTCGGTGGGGGTGAAAAGAAAATTGTCTGTTTGGAAGGCTAATAAAATCAACGCCCAATTTTATCCGAAAGTGTTCATTTTTTAAAAGGAGGTAAGTTAAAATGAAAAAATTAGTAAGTTTAATAGTAGGGATAGCAGTGTTGTTGATAAGTAGTTATGTAATGGCAGGTTCACCAGGGAGTAAAGGAGCAGTATTTTTGAAATTAGGGCAAGGAGCAAGAGCTAATGCGATGGGGGAGTCATTTTGTGCAGTGGCAGATGATATTAATGCATTGTATTGGAATCCAGCAGGTATTGCCCAGATTCAAGAAAGACAGTTTACATTTATGTACTCAGATTGGTTAGAGGAGATAAAATATAACTATCTTGCCTATGTCCATCCTGAAAAGGTACTTGATGGAATTATGGGTGGGGCTATTACCCTGTTAGATTCCGGGAGTATTGAGAGATATAAAGTGGATTCCACTCCAGATGGGACCTATGATGGTAAGGATATTGCCTTAGCGGTTTCCTATGCAAGACAGATGATAGATAATTGCAATTTAGGTGCAACACTAAAATACATCCAGATGAAGATAGATAATGAAAAATCCACTGGCTTCGCTTTAGATGTCGGTTGTTTATATAAACCTGAGATTGAAAATCTTACATTAGGAGCAGTAATCCAGAATTTTGGGCCTAAATTAAAAGCCTTTAAAAGTGAAAAAGATTCATTACCATTAAACATAAAGGTGGGTGGTGCATATAAACTATTAGACAAGGCATTGACATTAAGTCTGGATGTTAATTTCCCTTCCGATAATGATACAAATTTTAATCTTGGAGCTGAGTACTGGTACAAAGGGATAATGGCAATTCGGGCAGGATATAAAACACTTACTAAAGATGAATTGAAGTCATCTGATTTAACCTTTGGAGCAGGATTCAGATTACCAGGAACAGGCATTGGATTAGATTATGCATATTGTGATTATGACGATTTAGGAGATACACATCGAGTATCTTTGATAACAAAATTCTAACCTTTTAGAGGAATAGTAGTCACATAGGCATTTGGAGGTCAAGGCGTTTTCCTAGGAGAGATAAGCTTTGACCTCCAAGATTTCTTTTCTTAAAAGTGAAATAGTAGTCACATACGCATTTTGGGGTCAAGGCGTTTTCCTAGGAGGGATAAGCCTTGACCTCCAAGACTTCTTTTCTTAAAGGTGTAGTTAAAAAACCACGGGAAAGACGAACTCTTTAAGTCAAAGTGGTAGAAATTGAACTGAAGGGGAAAAATTCGTTTTTGAAAAGCCGTGGTTTTATTTTTGTATGCGGAAGGAAAGTGAAAAATAGTGAATGTTGATGTTAAATCATATAAAGAAACATTAGAGCAAATTTGGGATAAAGTAGTAACGGTTTTAGGACCAATGACTACTGCGGTTATCTTAAAAAAGGTAATTTATAAAAGTCAAGATAAATATTACTTTCTGAACCAATTAAAAATTAATGAAGAAGGGATTAATTTTGATTCCCTGAAAATAAAAAATAAAGAAGAATTACAACAGGGATTTGAAAGTCTCATTAATAATTTGTGTGATATATTAACAAATTTAACTGGAGATGTTTTGATTAAACAAATAAAAGGGGAAATAAATAAAGTGTATGGAGGAGGGTAAAAAAGTGCCCCAGAAAAGTATAATTGAATCAGATAGACAATTTCAGAGATTATCAAGCCTCTACATAATTGGTAAAGCAATGGGCTCAACTATTATTCTTGATGAACTACTTGACTTAATTATGGATTCCTGTATAGCAGAGTTAGAGGCGGATACAGGCTCAATAATGTTACTTGATGAAGAAAAAGAGGAATTAACCATAAGTGTAGCCAGAGGACTACCTCAAGAGGTAATTTCAAATACGAAGATAAAATTAGGCGATGGGATTGCAGGTACTGTTGCAAAAGAAGGAGAACCTCTACTTCTTATTGGTAAAGTATCAGACCTGCGTTTTAGAAAAATACGGGAAAAAGAAAAAATAAAGTCAGCTATGTGTGTTCCTCTTTCGGTCAGGGATAAGGTGATAGGAGTTATATCTGTTAATAGACAGATTAAGCCAATAGATTATACCTCCGAAGACTTAGGGCTTTTATCACTATTTGCCAGTCAAGCTGCCTCTGCATTAGCTAATGCAGAACTTTATAGTAGAGCTGAATCTCGAATCCATGAACTGACTAAAATAAATGAAATTACTCAAACATTAAATTCTATTAGAACAGAGGAGGGGATATTTAGACTAATTGCAGATGCCCTATATGAAATAATTGGATTTGATTTCTGTGCCCTATTACTTTATGAAAGTGATGAGCGTAGCTGGATGTGGGTAAAAACACCATATTCCCTTCCACGAAGATACTTTAGTGAGATTAAAAATAAATTGCTCTCTACTTTTACAGACCTATCGGATATTAATATTGCCAATGAACATCTTTCCATAGAGGTAGATAAAATAGGGCAGTTATCAGATAAACTCGTACCATTAGGAGGGAAAAGATTTGAATCATTTCTGGCACTTCCATTAGTAGTGCGTGGAAATGTACTTGGCTTACTAAATATATGCCGGCTTCAGGAAAGAGCATTTAATCCAGACAATTTAAGGGTTTTATCTACTTTAGCCAATACCGGGGCTATTTCATTAGAAAATGCTCGGTTATACCGAGGAATGAAACAAAAGGTAAGTGAGCTATCTACACTATTTGAGGTAGGGAAGACTATATCCTCCACTTTAGACTTAGAGAAGGTTTTGACCTTAATATTAGAGGTAGCAGCAAGACTTATGGAGGCTTCAATTTGCTCATTAAGACTTATAGGAGAAGAAAAGGAAATAGTATTAAATGCCTCTTATGGTTTAACAACAGAGTATTTTTGGGGGAAAAGAACTACAATCGATAAGCGGAAGAGTATAGCTGAGCAAGCTCTTAAAGAAAGAAATCCAGTAATTATAACGGATGTTCCTAACGATAAAGAATATGAATATCCTGAATATGCAACTAAAGAAAAAGTAACTTCACTATTATGTGTTCCCTTAGTGGTAAAAGAAGAATCTGTTGGTGTACTTACTATATATTCTACTCGACGACAAAGATATACACAAGACCAGGTAAATCTACTTTCTGCCATAGCAGATCAGGCGGCAATAGCTGTGTCGAATGCTAAATTACATGAAGAGATACATTATAGCTTCCTTCGTACAGTTAAGGCATTAGCAGCAGCCGTAGACGCTAAAGACCCATATACTAAAGGGCATTCTGAAGCAGTGGTTAAATATACACTTGAGATAGCTACTGAATTAGGATTTTCAAAGGAGGAGATAGAATTCCTTGAAATTGCAGCACTCCTACATGATATAGGTAAGATTGGCATAAAGGAGGATGTACTACTTAAACCAGGTAAACTGGATGAGGAGGAATGGCGTATAATTAAAGAACATCCTACGATAAGTGCTAAGATTCTTGGCCCGGTAGAATTCCCAGAAGTAATAATGTTAGCTGTCAGGTTGCACCATGAACAAATAGATGGAAAGGGATATCCTGATGGGTTATCTCAAGAAGAAATACCATTACAGGCAAGTATTATCAAAGTAGCCGATGCCTTTGATGCAATGATTTCAGATAGACCATACCGTAAGGCTCTATCTCGTGAAGTTGCCATAAATGAATTAAAGAGAGGTTCTGGAACTCAGTTCCATCCAAAGGTAGTAGATACATTCATAAAAATACTTGAAAGGTCACAAGAAGACTATGGAACACAGATGCAAGTAGCATCATAGGAAGGAGAAAAAGCAACACACAAACATAATGAATATTAATGCCTTGACAAAGATAGTTGGATTGATTGGTTATCCAATAGATTATACACTCTCCCCAACGATGCATAATGCCGCATTTAAAGAATTAAACCTAAATTTTGTCTACCTACCATTTAAAGTCAAATTAGAAAATCTAAAGTTAGCCATTAATGGATTATTCGCATTAAATATTGTAGGAGCAAATGTTACTATCCCTCATAAGGAAGAGGTGATGAAATATTTAGATGATTTCTCACAAGAGGCAGGGATGATTGGTGCGGTAAATACCATTTGTGTTCAGGAAGGAAGATTGATAGGAGACAATACTGATGGTAAAGGATTTGTTACTTCGCTAATAGAAGAGATGAATATAGAGCCGTGTGGTAAAAAAATCTTTATCTTAGGTGCAGGAGGTGCAGCACGAGCTATTGGCTTTTCTTTAGCTAAATTAGGTGTTAAACGAATCACATTTACTGATAAAGAGCTGGTAAAGGCAGAAAGTTTGTTATCAGATATTAAACATCATTTCTATGAACTATGGTTGGATACCGTAGGATTAGAGGATGAAGAATTTGGAGATTATGTTAAAGAGTGTGACATCCTAATTAATGCTACCCCTTGTGGGATGCATGAGAATGACCCATTATTAATCAATCCAGACTGGCTCTTTCCCAATCAAATAGTCTATGACATCATCTACAACCCACCTAAAACTCCTTTACTTAAAATAGCAAAAGAAAAAGGCTGTAAAACACAAAATGGAATAAGTATGTTAGTCCATCAAGGTGCGTTATCATTTGAACTCTGGACTGGTAAAAAAGCGCCCATTGAGGTTATGCGACAGGCTATAATTATTGGAAATTAGAAATTGGAAATTAGAAATTGGGGGACGGTTCATTTTCATCGTTTTTCCTGTGATTTCTTTTGGATTTTAGGAATTGTTCATGGAACGCTGAAATTAGAAATTGGAAATTGGAAATTAAACTTTCACTGCTCTCCCCAATTTCTAATTTCAACTCCATTTTTTAACCGCAAGCTTTCACGCTAAAGTGAACCGTTTCTAAAATCGCAATTTGTAACGGTGTTGA
>JBFMDD010000051.1:0-4469 GCA_040754115.1 bacterium | reverse complement strand
TTGGAAATTCGAAATTAGAAATTAGGGAGAGAAGTAAAAGCCCAATTTCTAATTTCCAATTTCAATTTTCTGTGGACGCTTACAAATAAATATCCGAAAGAAATCATAGGAAAAACGATAAAATGAATCGTCCCAAGAATTTCATTTCAAATTTTAATTTTCAGGGATCAGTATGTTCAGTGAACAGTGATCAGTATGTTCACTGCTTACTGCTGACTGTTCACTGCCCAGTGAGTATACTGAACACACTTTTCTCTCAAAATGTGGGGTGCGAAAGCTTGCTTTCGCTTTGGACGGCGAGAGCTTGCTTGTGCTTTGCTCAAAGCACAAGCAAGCTACCGCACTCCAAAAAGAGGAACTTACTTTTCCAAAGACTATAATGTGGGAATGACCAGAACAACTATCAAATCTCTCTACATAAAAATAAATTTCCCCTTTCCCATTCATTACACCGTGAACGGTTACTTGATTTTTGATTGAAAATAAATATGCCCAATCAAAGATCGAAAATAACAAAGAGGAGGATAAGACAATGAAAGGAGTGATTATGGCTGGTGGATTTGGGACGCGACTGCGACCGCTTACCTGTAATATACCTAAACCTATGGTTCCTCTGGCTAATAAGCCAATTATGGAACATATCGTTTCTCTTTTGAAAAAACATGAGATAAAAGATATTGTAGCCATTCTTTATTATCAGCCTGAGGTAATTATGGATTACTTTGGTAATGGCGATAAATTTGGGGTAAATATTACCTATGTTACTGCTTCGCAAGACCTTGGGACTGCTGGAAGTGTTAAAAATGCAGCTAATCACTTAGCTCATTCGCCTTTTTTGATTATTAGTGGTGATGTATTGACAGATTTTGATTTAAAACAAATCATTAAATTTCATAAAGAAAAAAAGGCTTTAGCTACTATTACCCTCACTCAAGTTACCAATCCATTACAATATGGCATCGTCATTATTGATTCAGAAACAGGGCGAATAAACCGTTTTCTTGAAAAGCCTTCCTGGGGAGAGGTATTCTCAGATACCGTTAATACGGGGATATATATCCTTGAACCTGAAGTCCTTGACCTCATTCCAGTTGAGCAAATGTATGATTTTAGTAAAGATTTATTCCCTAAATTACTTGCCTCATCCGCCCCTCTTTATGGGTATGTTACAACAGGATATTGGAAAGATATTGGTAATCTGACCGAGTATCGATTAGCTCATTATGATGTTTTAAGCCAAGAGGTAGAACTTGAGATTTCTGGGGAGAAAGAAGAAAACATCTGGGTAGATAGCGATTCCATGGTAAGAGATGGAGTAAGTTTTGAAGGTGGGGTTATCATAGGTAAGAATTGCAGCATAGGAAATGGAGTAAAAATTACTAATTCTTGCATTGGAAATAACTGTATAATAGAAGAAAATTCAACCATTACCAATTCTATCCTCTGGGACGGCGTACATATAGGTAGTAGCTGCGAATTACGAGAAAATGTAATTGGAAAAGAATCTTATATCAAGAAAGACTCCTTTTTAGAAGTAGAGGCAATAGTTGGAGATGGCTGTGTGATAGGGAATGATTGTATTGTAAGAACAAATGTAAAGATGTGGCCTTATAAGGTAGTTGAAGATGGTGCTACATTATCTACAAGTCTTATCTGGGGTGAGAAATGGACTCGAAGTCTATTTGGGAGTCGAGGAGTAGTTGGATTAGCCAATATGGAGGTTACACCTGAATTTGCCGCTAGGCTGGGGGCTGCTTATGGTGCCTCTTTCCCTAAAAATGCGGATGTGATTATCAGCCGTGATGCGCATAAAGCCTCTCGAATGATTAATCGGGCACTAATGTCGGGAATTTTATCTGTTGGCGTAAATGTTTGGGATATGGGTGTAGTACCCATGCCAGTCTCTCGATTTCAAAGCAATATCTTAAATGCACATGGTGGTCTACACATTGGACGGGCATCTTACGACCCAAAATTATTAGAAATCCGTTTCTTTGAAATCTCTGGACAAAACCTCTCTCCTGCTAAAGAAAAGGCAATTGAACAACTATTCTATATGGAAGATTTCCGAAGAGTAAAGGCAGAAGAGACAGGAATAATATCTTTCCCATATCGAGTAATTGAGTGCTATCGAGAAGGAGTATTAAATGGAATTAATGCCGATTTAATAGCGAAATCTAAGTTTAAGATAGTCATTGATTACGGCTTTGGAAGTGTATCAACAGTATTTCCAAGTATTTTAGAAGGATTAGGTTGTGAGATGATAGCCCTAAATGCATATCCTGATGCAGAAAAAGCCATTAACACACCAGCAGGTATATCACAGGCATTAAGACAATTATCAAATATTGTGCTTACATTAGATGCAGATATTGGATTTTTATTCGATCAAGAGGCAGAAAGAATCTTCCTGGTAGATGAACAGGGAAGGATTATCCCAAACGATTTAGGGCTTGCTTTAATATCAAAATTGACTTGTGGGGTGATTAAAGAGGGAAAGATTGGTATTCCTGTTACTTCAAGTCGCATTATTGCTCAAATGAATAAAGATCGGGTTGAATATATCAAAACTACTTATAACCCCAAAACTACAGAAAAAGAGTTAGTTATGATTGGGAATGGACAGGGAGGAATTATTTTCCCTCAATTTCACCAGGCGTTTGATGGTATGTTTTCAAGCTTAAAATTACTTGAGTTCCTATCTGTTAAAGGAGTTAAATTAGGTGAAGTAGTAGATTCTATTCCACCATTCTATATCCATCAAGAAAGAATTTCCTGTCCCTGGGAGCTAAAGGGTGCTTTAATGCGTTGGCTAATGGAGGAGGTTAAAGATAAAAAAGTAGAGTTGACTGAGGGAATCAAAATATATAGACGAAATGACTGGATATTGTTACTACCAGACCCTGATGAAGCACTATTCCATATATATGCTGAGTCAAGTTCTAAAGAGAAATCAGAAGAATTAGTATCCGAATATGTGCAGAAAATTAATAAGTTTAAAGAAAGAGGATGAAGATGAAAGATTCTATTGCTAAATTTAAAGATTTAGCAATAAAAGAAGGGAAAAAAATGTAGATGCTATACTTCTCTTTGGCTCTTTAGCTAGAAATGAAGGGTAAAAAGATAGTGATATTGATCTCTTGGTCATTTGGAAAGGAAATAAAAGAGAAGGATGGAGAAAGTTAGAAGAGATAGCTTTTAAAGTACTATTAGAAACAGGAGATTATATCTCTTTGAAGGTACTTACTTCAGAAGAAGTTAGAAAGTTAGAGAGAAGAAATAACCCATTCATAAGGGAAATAAATAAAGAGGGAGTTAGAATTGGAAGCTGATTATGGAATAGAAGTAGAGATTGAAAAGGAAGAAGCAGAGGAAATTTTAGAGGAGTCAAAAGATTTTCTTAATAAGATAAAAGAGGCTCTGAAAAATTTGGGAGGTAAAGATAAGTTATGATGAAAGTAGCAACAAAAGAAGAAAAATTTACATATCAGGACTATCTTCATTTTCCTGACAATGGGAAACAATATCAAATAATATATGGGGAGGTTTATATGACACCAGCACCAGTTCCTTATCATCAAAGAGTATTAGCAAAGTTAGGTAACATTTTGTATCGATTTGTTAATCTTAATAAATTAGGAGAGGTATTTTATGCACCTTGTGATGTTCTGTTTTCAGATGAAGATGTTGTCCAACCTGATATATTCTTTATCTCTACGGGGAAAATGTCTATAATTACAGATAGGTGCATAGAAGGTGTTCCAGATTTAGCTATCGAAATTATCTCCCCTTATACCAAAAAATTGGATAAAATAGTAAAAAAGAAGCTATATGAAACCTATAAGGTAAAAGAATACTGGATAGTAGATACAGATAAAAAGACACTCCAGATATTCTCTCATACCGGCAAATCTTATGAAGAGGTTGGTATTTATAAAGAAGGGGATATAGTCAAATCAGAATTGCTCAAAGATTTAACTTTTAGTGTGAAAGAAATATTTTAATTAGGAGGGAAAATCAATGTCAACAGTAGCCACAGAGGAAGAAAAATGGACATATCAAGATTATGTTCAGTTGCCCAATAATGGGAAAAGGTATCAAATAATACAGGGGGAGGTTTATATGAGTCCAGCACCAGTTCCGTATCATCAAGAAGTATTATGGAATTTAGCACAGATGCTTAGTAATTTTGTAAGGAAGAATAGATTAGGAAAGATATTTATTGCACCTTGCGATATTCTTCTATCAGATGTGAATGTTGTCCAACCAGATATATTCTTTATCTCTAAAGAGAATCTGAATATAATCAAGGATAAATATATTGAAGGAGTGCCTGATTTAATTATTGAAATTACCTCTCCTTATACCCAAAAATTGGATAAAATAGTAAAAAAGAAGCTATATGAAACCTATAAGGTAAAAGAATACTGGATAGTCGATGTAGATAAAAAGACACTCCAGATACTTTT
>JBFMDD010000050.1:0-7524 GCA_040754115.1 bacterium | reverse complement strand
TTTTCCTATGATTTCTTTCGGATATTTATTTGTAAGCGTCCACAGAAAATTGAAATTGGAAATTAGAAATTGGGCTTTTACTTCTCTCGCTAATTTCTAATTTCGAATTTCCAATTTCAACTCTCTTTTCTTTTCGCAAGCTTTCAAACAAAAGTGAACCGTTCCAAATTCTTTAATATTTTCCCATTTTCCCATACTTTTCCATTTTCCCTTACTTACACCTGAACGCTTACAAAATCATTATTATATATTTGTATATTTTCTGCTTGAAAATAAAGTTTTTCATTCATTTTAATATCATCACTTTTTCAGCTAAGCCACATCTCAATACATTATGAACGCTATGTACTAATTCTTTCAAAAAATCGCTTAATCTCCCAAATTCTTCTAATGACAGTGTTTCACCTCTTCTTTTGGTGTCAATCCCAGCTTCACCAAGAACTTTGACTAATTTATCTTTACTAATCCCAATATCTGAAATGGCATTAATTAACATTTTCCTTCTTTTAGAAAAGGCGGCTCTAACTACTTTAAAGAAAAATTGCTCATCTTTGACTGAGATTGATGGCCTATCCAGAATATTTAACCTTAAGACAACTGAATCCACCTGTGGATGAGGGTAAAAACATTGCCTGCTTACCTCACATATCCGCTCTACATAACAATGATATTGCACCAGGACAGATAACGCACCATAGGTTTTCGTGCCTGGCTTAGCCAAAATTCTATTTCCGACTTCCTTCTGCACCATTAAAATTAATCTCAAGAAGTTCTCTTTCGCCTGCAAAAGATGTATAATTACTGGTGTTACAATATAATAAGGCAAATTGGCAATTACCTTTACCTTCTTTTCTGTTGAAAATCGGGACTCGGGGCTCGGGACTCGGGGCTCGGGGCTCGGGGCTCGGGGCTCGGGAGGAGTCTGTCTTTTGTCCTCTGCCCTCTGTCTTTGGTCTTCTCTATCTAACAGTTCAGACAAATTTACTTTTAAAATATCATCTTTTATGACCAAAACATTAGTATAACCAGATAATTCTTGATTAAGGATATTTATCAAAACAGGGTCAATTTCAACCGCAATAACCTTTGAGACCAACGGGACTAATTGACTGGTTAAAATACCAATTCCGGCGCCAATCTCTAAGACGGTATCCTCTTTCGATAATTGCGCCGCTGAAATTATTTGCTGAAGTATCTCTTCGTTCACAAGGAAGTGTTGTCCTAATTTTTTTTGGGGTCTGATATTGTTTTGTAATAGTACTTTCTTCGTATCCTCAAGTAAAGACATTATCCGCACCAATACCTCGTTAAAATACCTCACCAACTTTAAAATGAAAATCCTCTAATAATACTGAAGAAAGAATATCTTTGGACTTAAAGATACCATAAGATTTATATTTCCCTTCTTCTAATGTCAAAACCTCTATCTCTTTTCTATCCTGGTCAACTAACCAGTATTCTTTGACACCACATCTTTCATAAAGCCTTTTTTTCGTAATTCTGTCCTTCTGGGCAGAGTTTGGCGAGATAATCTCTATGAGTAAATCCGGTGAACCTTGTATATTATCTTTTGTAATGATATTGAAATTTTCTTTTAAGACAAAGATAATATCCGGTTGAACAACATCTTCGTTACTTAAAACAACATCACAAGGGGCATAAAATACCTCTCCTAATCCTGATTTTTCTAATACTTGCATAATTTCAAATTCAATTCTTTTTGAGATTCGTTGATGCCATACATTTGGTGCTGGTGCCATAAAGAATTCACCTCCAATCAATTCATACCGATTGTCAGAGTCTATATCCCATGTAAGGTAATCTTCATAGGTAAATTTTGTTTGTTTTGGCATAGTTGCTGTAGTCATTGCTTTCCTCCTTTTATCTTTGACATTTTTGCGGCTAATTTAATTGCTTCTAATATACTTTTAGGACTGGCTATATTTTTGCCTGCAATATCAAATGCAGTGCCATGGTCAGGTGAGGTACGAATTATAGGTAAACCAATCGTTACATTTACGGCATCATCAAAGGCTAATAATTTTAACGGAATAAGTCCCTGGTCATGATACATTGCGATGACGACATCAAATTCACCTTTGACGGCACGATAAAAAATAGTATCCGGCGGATAGGGTCCTTTGGCGTCAATCCCTTTGCGTTGTGCGACTTCAATCGCCGGGATAATCTCTTTTTCCTCCTCTTTGCCAAATAATCCAGACTCGCCGGCATGAGGATTTAATCCTGCTACACCAATCTTTGGCTTTTGTATGCCAAAGTAATCTTTTAGTGCCGAATGAGTTAATCTAATGGTGGTTAAAACCTTTTTCTTAGAAATTGTTCGCACGGCTTTATGTAAAGGGATATGAATAGTTACCAAAACTACTTTTAAGACATCACTGACAAACATCATAGCATATTGACGCCGATGGGTTAACCCTGCTATGAAATCCGTATGTCCGGCAAAATGGAATCCTGCTTTATTAATTGATTCTTTACTTATCGGTGCAGTAGTAATGGCTTGAATTTTATTATCCAGAGCTAGATTAACTGCTTTTTTTATGTATTCGATAGCCGCTTTACCAGTTGTTCTGCTTATCTTCCCAATTTCTAAATCATCTAAGTTAATATTATCCAAATCAAGACAATCAATCGTTCCAAACTCAAACTTAGCCTCTGAAATTTCTTGAATAGAATTAATCTCGGGGCTCGGGGCTCGGGACTCGGGGCTCGGAGTTTGAAATTCTATGTTCAAATCCGAAATCCGTAATCTGTATTCTGTCTTCTGACTCCTGTCTTCTTCCTCTATCTTTGGTCTTTGGTCTTCTATCTTCTGACCTCTGACTTCTGACTTCTGACTTCTGACTTTTGATAACAATACCTTTCCATCACCAATGACTACTGGCAGACATTCTTCATAGATAGAAGGTGTATTTAATGCCTTAATAATCACTTCAGGTCCAATTCCCGCGGCATCACCCATAGTGATGCCGACAATAGGTTTTTTCATTCGTCTCCTTTGTGCCCCAGCGGGGCATGACCGCTTCTCCTGAAAATAGGAAGTAGAAAGTAGAAAGTAAAGAGTAGAGAGTAAAGAAAACATCACTCCTGTTGCCTATTCCCTTACCTCCTACCTTCTATCTCCAACCACTATTTTCATCCTCATTTGTGAACCAACGGTTCATAAGCGTTTCTCCTGAAAATGTCCGCAACATCTTGATTTGCAAGAAGTTACGAATTTACCAGAAAATAGTTTTTACCCCAGCACCAGATAAGTTTCTGTGCTTCCGTGGTAAAGTTAAGTCCTGCCCGGCCGCCAAAAATCGAAAATATTATCTACGGTGTATAGGCAATAACCTTATTTCTACCCTGCTGTTTAGCTTCATACAATGACTTATCCGCTTTGGCTAAGAGGTCTTTTTCTGACTCTATTCCTTTATTTGGATATGTAGCAACTCCTAAGCTGGCAGATAATTGGTGTGGTTTGCCTTTTACAAACTCAATACTCTTTTTAGAAATATTGAGACGAATAGACTCCGCTATCGAAAAGGCAGTATTTTGATCTGTCTCGGATAAAACAACCGCAAATTCATCTCCTCCAAATCGAGCTAAAACACCTTTATCTTTAATTGTCTCTTTGATTATATCAGAGATAGTTTTAATAAGCCGATTCCCAGCCTGATGGCCATAAGTATCATTGACATATTTTAATCTATCAAAGTCAAGCATACTTAATGAGATTTGTTTATTATATTGTTTGGCAAATGCAAACTCCTTTTCCAGATAGTCTTCAAAATATCTATAATTATAAACATTAGTTAATTCATCTCGTTCTGCTAACTCGCGTATTTTAGCAAATAGTTTTACCTTCTCAAGTGTCTCTGAGATTTGATTTGAGATGATAGTTAATAATCTTCTTTGTAATGGAGTAAAAGCATCTTCATTAAAACTGCTAAGAGTTAAAAGCCCAATTATTTCATCTCGATGAGTTAAAGTAGTTATAAGTGTACTCTGGAATTTTTCTATTCCTACCCAGAATAACTCTGATGAAGTTCCTTCCTCCGTATTGTAGATTATTTTAAATTCCTTTCCTGGATTTATCTCAGCCCATTTTTTGTCCACTTTATCTTTAATATCCTGAATACACTCTTTGTTTATATAGCAAACTTGTTTTATCTCACTTATTAGGCGATTATCATCCGCAAGCAAATATGCTCCTGCATGATAATTAAAGAAAGGTTGAATCTTATCTAATACCCAGCTAAGAATCTCTTGTGGCATCTTCATTAAAGGGATCTCACGAGAAATACTATACAATATACCTAATTCTTCTGTTTGTGCCTCTAACTCTTCCTTTTCTCTAATTAAGTCTTCCTTTTCCTTCTCCAGATTCTCTTTTTCTTTAATTAAAATATCTGTCTTCCTTGCCTTCTCTTGCAATTGAATCATCTCTTTCGTCAACATAGATTTTTCCTTCTCTAACACTTCTACTTCTTTTAATAATTTCTCTCTATCTTCTTCTTCTTCAGCTGCCTTTAGCTTTTCTTTTAAAAGCTCTTGTTTTACACGGATTAACTCTTCCTTTACCCGTATCATCTCCTCTTTTTCTTTTAATTCTACTTCTATTTCAGATCTTTCTTTTATAAGTTCTTGTTTATCTTCTGCTATCTTTTCTTTCGCGTGTATTTCCACCTCAATCTCTTCTATCACCTTTTCTTTTTCTTCACTATAGTACTTTTTAGCATTTTTAATAGCAACAGCTGCATGACCACAGATTATAGAGAGCAATTTAAGGTCTGTCTCATTAAAAGGTCTTCTTGTTTTCATATTATTGACATTTATTACCCCAATAACTTCATCACCAATTTTTAACGGAGCAGTAATTAAGGATTTAGTGTAGTATTTAGAAGAGCTTTTTTTGACATGAAAGCGGGTATCTGTAGTTATATCACTTACCAACAAAGGTTCTCCTGTCTTAGCCACATATCCTACAATACCTTTACCTACCTTTAATTTAGTTTTTGCAATATGCTCCTCATCTAAACCAATAGCTGCTTTGATATTTATATCCTGAGTTTCTTCATCGATTACCATAAGAGATGCAATCTCAGCATTCATAGCTCTGGCAGTCAAATTTACTATTAGTGGGTAGAGTTTCTTAGGTTCTAATGTTAATATTAGACTGCGGGATTCCTCAAAGAGCTTATAAAACTCTGCTATACTTTCTACCTCTCCTTCCTTATGTGAAAGTTCCTGGTGTTTTATTTTCGATTCTATAGACAACTGTGACAACATAGAGACTAATTCAACATCTAATTCTAATGCCTCTACCGTTGTACTTTGAGTTTTACTAAGACTTGCGGAAAAGGTCTTTGCATCTAAATTAAAGTTTTTAATTACCTGAGCATAATGGTCATGTCCAATGGCTGAATTTACTACCTGACAACCACCTATTATTCCTATTAAGGTATCGTCACTCATTATAGGGCAGGTAAATCCTAAGAATCCAGCATGACATGGAAATACAGTAGGCACTTTGGCCTCTTTAGCATATTGAATAGAATCAAATTGGGTGGTATCACATTCCTTCTTTCCAATCGGGGTAGCATTTATCATTCTACAGTAAGGTTTGTCTCTTTCTTCACGGAATAAGAATTCACCATCAGGATTAACTACCCATGAATAAGAAAGCCCTATTTTATTAAGTAAAATTTCTTTAGCTACTATCCATGCACGACTTTCTACAAACTCTTTTAAAATATTATTATAATCCATCTTCCTCTCCTTTTAATTGGTAACTGGTTAAATGGTAATTGGTAACTATTTAACCAGTTACCAATTCATTGTGCCCCTTCTCTTCTTAAAATAACTAACAGAGTTCTTAACATAATTTTAAAATCTAAGAAGAGTGTGTAATTGTTGATATACAGGATATCATAAAGGAATTTAATTTGCGTTGGGACATCATAAGGAGCATTTATCTGTGCTAACCCTGTAATTCCAGGTCTAACCTTAAATCTCAATTGGTATCCAGGAATAGTCCTTTCAAATTCCTCTACAAATTTAGGTCGTTCTGGTCTTGGTCCAACTAAGCTCATGTGCCCTCGTAATACGCTGAAGAGATTAGGTAATTCATCCAGCCTCCATTGCCGAAGTATCCTACCCAATTTAGTTATTCGCATATCATTTGGAGTTGCCAGAACTGGACCTGTTTTATTCTCTGCACCAATATACATAGAGCGAAACTTACATATATTATATTTTCCCATGTCCTTACCAACTCTCTCTTGCCTATAAAAAACAGGCCCTTTGGAATCTAACTTAATAAGAATTATAATGATTGGAAATAATGGTAAAAAGAGAATTAAAACTAAAAGTGAAATAAGAATATCTACTAATCGTTTTATGGTTCTATTCCAGCCAGAGATAGGGTCTATACTTAATTCGATTAAAGGAACTGCCTCTATTTGGACACTACCTATTTTACTAATAACTGCCTCATATATATCCGGAATGGTCTTAAATCTTATTTTGTCTTCATAACTGAGGATTGTATCCCACAATTTTGGGTTTGAGGTATGTGGGACAGTTACGATTACTTCATCTATGTTCTTTTCTTCTACAACTTTTATAAGGTCATCATAACCTCCTAAGATGGGGTCAGACCTTGAATTGTGAATTGAAGGCTCAATTCCCAATTCAAGGTCTGACCCCATTTCCTTTTCACCAATAAAACCAACCAATTTATAGCCTGAGTGTGGATGCCTGTTTAGTTCTGTTGCTACTGCTTTTCCTTTATTATCTGTTCCCACAATCAAAACCTTTTTAATTGGTCGATATATCTCTTTAGCTATAACTCGCCAACTGGTCAATAACAAAATATTTATTATCCATGATATACCAAATACAGAGGTAGGGAATGAAGCAGCGACATCTCTCCTTACATAAGTTACCGCCATAATTACCAATGTCCCAAATGAAACAGCCTTAAAGATGTTATTTTGAATATCATCAATCTTACGCCAATTTTGTAATCCAAAGGCATAAAGAGCTAAAACTATAATTAAGGTCGCAGGCAGACACATCATTTTATATGCCTCAAAATTAGCTTCTGGAAGAATACCTCCAAATCTAATCAAGAATGCAAGAATCACTCCTGCATTGATTAAAATGGCATCAAATATTAAAGAAAATATTTGGGTTGTCCCTAACATTCTTTTCACTCCATATTTTTATCCTATCTTTTTAATAAGTAGCGAGTAGCAAGTAGAGAGATTTTTTGTCTAACTTCTCATCAGCTTCATTTTCAGTTCTCTCTACTTTCTACCCTCTACTCACTACTTCCTTGCTATATAATACATGAGAATCTTTAAGATGTCAACATAAATTTTTATCTCTCAGAAATTCCCCAAGTTTTTCTAAGAGGATGGCAGATGAAGAGGAAGGTATAGAGAGGGCACTATTTCCCCTTTCCCCAAAAATCTTTTTTTGAGGTTAGTGTTTAATATTTTTGTTTAGGGAACT
>JBFMDD010000049.1:0-17933 GCA_040754115.1 bacterium | reverse complement strand
AAGTTTTTGGAAGGAGTTATCAGGTATATTTATAGTAGTACTGAGATAGAGGTAGAAGAGATAAGAGATGCAGTTAAAAGAATTTCAGAAAGAAGGGGGTGAAGTAACAATGACTACCGCTATGAAATTGATGGAACAAGGCTTACAGCAAGGTGAATATAGAAAAGCCGTAGAGACGGCTAAGGCTATGTATTTAGAGGGATTTAATATAGAAGTGATTGCTAAGATAACTGGACTTTCAAAAGAAGAAATAGAGAAGATTATAACAACAACACATTGAGGAATATATTGATTTAATAATCGGTAGCGACAGAGCATTAGTGCTAATGAAGAATGTTTATGTTATAAGTTATCTATCTTAGGGTTACATTTCAAAAGGCAAATTGAATTCCCTGTAATCTACAAAGGAGTTAAATTAGATTGTGGCTATCGGACAGATCTTCTTATTGAAGAAGGAGTTGTTGTAGAATTAAAAATGGTGGAGCAATTACTTCCAACTCATGAGGCAGAGCGTTAACCTACTTAAATACGGTTACATGGGAGAAGAGGTGAGAATGGGAAAAGTATTTGATTTTGGTAAGAATTGGCAAAATTTTATCAAGATGTATCTTAACGACAAAAGGATAGAAGAAGCAAAGCGGTCATTATGTGAATTCTTAGAGATAAATGATTTATCTGGAAAAACCTTTTTGGACATTGGTTGTGGGAGTGGATTATTCTCTCTGGCTGCTTTAAGACTTGGGGCATCAAAAGTAGTGAGTTTTGATGTAGACCCTTTTTCTGTAAAATGCGCTGAAATCTTATGCCAGCAAGAGGGTTCTCCTGCTAATTGGCAAATATTTAATGCCTCGATTTTAGATGATTCTTTGATAAAAAAGCTAAGCACATTCGACATTGTATATTCATGGGGAGTTCTACATCATACTGGAAATATGTGGAAGGCTATTGAAAATGCCTTATCTTTGGTTAATGATAATGGGTTATTATACATTGCAATTTATAATAAGGCTGATGGGTTAGCAATTTACCCTGATGGCAGATTTGGTCCTTCAAAGTTCTGGGAATTTGAGAAAAAGATATATTCAAGGCTACCACTCTTTTTACAAAATCTTATAGACCTGGGTGTTATGTCATTTTTGGTTAGAGCTTATTTGTTGACATTTAATAATCCGATAAACAAGATTAGGAATCATATATCTTTGAGGGGAATGTCCTGGCGAATAGATATTAAAGATTGGCTTGGTGGGTATCCTTATGAATATGCCTCTGTAACAGAAATATTTAGATTTATGAAAAGTAAAGGATTTTCATTAATCAATTTAAAAAATAATAACGGATTGATGAATAATGAGTATCTTTTTAAAAGATTGTAGAATTATGGTGAGATTTGATGCGAATTCTTATAATCAATTATGAATTCCCACCTTTAGGTGGTGGTGGTGGTATTGCAAGTTACCAAATGGGAAAAGAATTAGTCAAGAAACATAGGGTTGAAGTCCTGACCTCAGGCTATAAAGATTTACCCAGGAGTGAGGAGAAGGATGGGCTTATTATACATCGAGTACCTGTACTCCAAAGGGATAGTTTATTCACAGCAAGTCTTCTCTCAATTGGTAGTTTTATCCCTTCTAGTATAAAAAGAGGCTTTTCTTTGTTGAAGAATGAAAAATTTGATATAATTCATTCATATTTTGCTTTCCCTTCAGGAATTACAGGTGTGATTTTATCGAGACATTTCAAAATTCCACATATTACTACGATAATTGGTGGCGAAATCATTGGTTCAACTCGATACAAAGGGGAACGAGCCTCTTTGGGAATTCAATTAATTCCATTTAAAACCGCTATCTTTAAGTGGTTACTATTATGGGTGCTTCAGAACTCAAAAAAAATCGCTATCTCTAATGATGTGGCTAATGGAGTTTATGATTATTTAAAAACTTCTTTGGATATAAAAATAATCCCACTTAGTGTTCAAATTCCTTATTTTCAGAAGAAAACCCGTGAGGAATTAGGATTTAGTAAAGATGATTTTTTAATCGTCTCTGTGTGTAGATTGGTAAAAAGGAAGGGGTTAGATTATCTAATTCAAGCGGTTAGCTCTCTAAGAGATAAAAGGATAAAAATCCTTATCATTGGGGATGGTATTGAAAAGCAAAACCTACTCCAGTTAGCTAAGAAATTAGATATTAGTGATCAGGTGATTTTTCTTGGCTTTTTAACAGAAGAGGTTAAGTTTCAATATCTATCTATTAGTGATATCTTTATTTTAACTTCATTACATGAGGGATTTGGTATTGTTTATTTAGAAGGGATGTCTTGTGGATTACCTGTAATTGCTTCAGATAATGGAGGACAAACTGATTTTATTATAGAAGGAGAAAACGGCTTCCTAATACCTGTAGCAGATGTGGATAAATTGTCTCAAAGGATAATAGAATTAATAGAGAATAAAGAATTACGAGACAAGATTAGTGAAGTAAACATAAAAAAAGCTCAAGAATTTTCTATCACTAAAGAGGCTCAAAAATATGAGGAGATATATAAAAGTGTACTGGGCTAAGAGAAAAAACTCCAGTAGTAACCAAATTGAGTAATTATAAGGAACTCTATTATGGAAGTAATTAAGTCAATCATTAGTGATATTGAAAGATACTATCGTAAAAGCTATAATGGTGTATATCCGGGTGATTTCACCAAGTTAGCTGAGGAGGCTATTTCTGAACTTCGTATAGAAGAACAACTCTCTATTCTATCAAAGTCTATTGGGAACTCCATAGAGGGGAAGAAGATTTTGGAAATAGGTAGTGGCTTTGGAGGACTTATTGCATTAGCTAATAAAAAATATAGTAACCAAACTTACGGTGTAGAACCAGATAAAGAAATCTTCCAAATATCACTTCAGGTATTAGAAGCCTATGGTATTAACATAAACTATGTAACAAATACCAGAGGGGAGAATCTACCTTTTGAAGATGCAACATTCGATGTTGTATTCTCTGTTAATGTGTTGGAACATGTTCAACACCCCAATATGGTTATCTCTGAAGCTATCCGAGTTTTAAAACCAGGGGGTTATATATATTTTGTCATTCCAAACTATGGCTCCTTCTGGGAAGGACATTATGGGATTTTTTGGATACCTTACATCCCTAAATGGCTTGGGAAAATCTATGTTTCTTTATTAGGAAGAGACACAAGGTTCATTGATACCTTGCAATTTATTAATTATTGGCAACTCAAATTGCTACTTAGAAGATACAAAAATATTAAAATACTCAACTGGGGTGAGGATATTTTTGAAGAAAGAATGACACTAATGAATTTCTCTGAATGGGCACAATTAGGAAGGCTTAAAAAAGTTGTTAATCTTGCACATCAATTGAAGATAACCAAGATTATTTGTCTGGCAGCACGAATATTTAAGATGCATACTCCAATTATTTTAACCTTGCAAAAGATGGAATAAGGGGTGTCAGATCAAAACTATTACAAAAAAGGGGGTATTTGAAAAGAATGGAGCTTTCTATTACTGCAAGACATATAGAGATAGCCGATTCTGTAAAGGAGTATCTAAAAAAACGGTTAAATAAATTAAAAAAGTATTTTAAGAAAAAAGAGGTAAATATCCATGTCGTTTTTATGGCAGAAAAAGAAAGACGAGGGATAGAAGTGACTCTTGATTACAATGGGATTCTCATACATAGCCAAGAAACTACAGAGGATATATATACTTCTATTGACCAGGTTGTTGAGAAATTAGAACGACAACTTAAAAAATACAAAGAAAAAATTCAAAAGAAACCAAGAGTACCATCAAAGATAATTCCAGAAATGGAGTCTTCTCAAACACTGGAGGGAAAAACTGTAAGGCGTAAAAAACAAACTCTTAAACCTATGACATTAGAAGAGGCTATTATTCAGTTAGAACAAACATCTTTAGATTTCTTAGTATTTACTGATGCTCAAACTGATGCTATAAATGTACTCTATCGATGTAAAGATGGAAATTATGGGTTAATAGAACCAGGAGGAAAATAATCAGTAATCAGTAGTTCAACTGTACACAATTGTACTTTTACTGCTCACTGAACACACTGAGTCTACTAAATATACTTATAGAAGGTTTTCGGATAAAAAGGTTCAAGGAGCGAGGTTGAAGGATTAAGGTGAATGGAAAAGAGAAAGATAAGGAGTTATAGAGAGAAGGATGCTAATGGGGTTGGAAACAGCACTTGTGAAATCAGTGGGCAAGAGGTGAAGAGTAGAGGAAGACTCTGTTCCTTGCACCTTGATCCTTGTTCCTTCGGTGGGGGTAAAAAGAAGATTGTCTGCTTGGAAGGGCTAATAAAATCAACGCTCAATTTTATCCGAGAGCGTTCTTCTAAAAAAGGGGGGTAAAAAAATGAAGTTGTCTGAGATGCTAAATGAAGACCTAATTGAAACAGACCTGAAGGCTGAAGATAAAGAGGGTGTTTTAAAAGAGATGGTAGAAATATTATTTAAAGCTGGGAAGATTAAAGATAAGGATAAAATATTAGATGATATTAAAAAAAGAGAGGAGTTAATGAGTACAGGAATTGGACATGGAGTAGCTATTCCGCATGCAAAGTCTGAGGGAGTAGATACATTGGTAGCTGCCTTTGGACGCTCAAAGAAGGGAATAGATTTTGAATCACTGGACGGAGAATTGGTATATTTATTCTTTATATTAGTCTCTCCAGAAAATGTTACAGGACCTCATATAAAGGCATTAGCTAAAATATCAAGACTACTTAAACATCATTATGTCCGTGACAAGCTAAAATCTACTGACACCCCTGAACAAACATTAGCGTTAATTCGTCAAGAAGAAGATAAACACTTGTGATGGGCACTGGACAGTCTACTGTCCACTGATTACTAACTACTACTCTGTCACAGAAATTATTAAAGGAATTAAACCACAGAGGTCACGGAGGAGGAAAAGGTTAAGAAGTTGAGAAGATAAGAAATTGAGGAATCAAGATTTAAAAATCTCATCCTCTTATCTTCTCATCTTCTTATTTTCTTAAATTCTGTGTTCTCTGTGGTTAGATTTAATAATTAATGTGACAAAGCACTACTGTGTACTGAAAATGGAGGTGAGGTTAAATTGACTGTTAAAGAAATGATAGAAGACCCACAAACAGAATTAGAGTTTGAGATTATATCTGGTAAGGAAGGATTAAATAATGAAATTATAGCTCATGATATTAATCGACCAGGACTTGCTTTAGCAGGATATTTAGATTTTTTTGGCTCTAAAAGAATTCAAGTCTTGGGTAAAGGAGAGGTGTCGTATATTAATTCCTTAAGTAGAGAAGAAAGAAGAAAGATATTAGAAAAGATGTTTGAATATGAAATATCTTGTTTTATTGTTACATGGGACCAAAAAATTCCAAAAGAGCTAATAGAATTTACAAAAAGGTATAAAGTACCACTTCTGCGTAATTCACTTCCAACTGGTATGGTGACCGCATTACTTACTTTTTATTTAGAGCGAATGTTTGCACCAGAGATAAGTATTCATGCTGATTTAGTTGAGGTACATGGAGTAGGAGTTATACTTTTAGGAGAAAGTGGCATTGGTAAAAGTGAATGTGCCCTGGAATTAGTTGAACGAGGACAACGACTCGTAGCAGATGATGTAGTTAAAATTAGGCGAATAGGTCCTGGTGTCCTAATTGGTTTTCCATTAGACACAATAGGACATCATATGGAAATTCGTGGGGTAGGCATCATTGATCTAAGAGAAATATTTGGAGTAGGATCTGTATCCCCACAGGCTAAAATTGAATTAGCAGTAAATTTAGAGGTGTGGAACCCTAAAAAAGAATATGATAGATTAGGAATAGATGAAAAGAGTGTAGAAATATTAGGAGTACATATTCCTCAGATAATCATTCCGTTACAGCCAGGTAGAAATATTGCGGTAATTGTAGAGGTAGCTGCAATGAACCAAAGATTGAAAAGAATGGGTAAATTCTCTGCTAAAGAATTTGAGGAGAGGCTACGCAAAAAACTGAGTAAAGAATGAGGTTTATACTATGAAAAAATCCACTATCCCAGAATTTAGTAATCAAGATAAGAAAGAACTAAATAAATTTCGAGAAAAGATTGACGAGATTGATGACCAAATTCTGGAATTGTTAAATAGACGCGTCGAAATTGCCAAGGAGATCGGTAAATTTAAAAGAAAAAGAGGGATAGAGGCTTACCAACCAGATAGAGAAAGAGAAGTTTATGATAGATTATGTAAAAAAAATAAAGGGTTATTCCCCAATAAAACACTCAAGGTGCTCTATCGTGAGATTATGTCTGCTTCGCGGGCATGGGAGGAACCTTTAAAGATAGCATATTTAGGGCCTGAAGCTACATTTACTCATCAAGCGGCTCTTGAAAAGTTTGGTGCATCATGTGAATTTATTCCTAAAAAGAGTATTTCAGAGATATTTGATGAAGTTGAAAGTGGTAGAGCTAATTATGGTGTAGTGCCTATTGAAAATTCATCTGAAGGAGTAATTACTCATACTCTGGATATGTTTATTGATTCAGAACTTAAAATATGTTCAGAGATTATATTAAAAATTTCGCAAAATCTACTTTCAAATAACCATCTTGAGGATATTAAACGAGTCTACTACCATGTACAATCCTTTGCCCAGTCAAGGAGTTGGCTTGAGAATAATCTTCCTAATGTAGAATATATTGAGGTTTCAAGTACTGCTGAAGCTGCAAGAAGGGCAGCACAAGAAAACTGCGCTGCAATTGCAAGTGAACTGGCGGCTAATATATATAACTTAAATATAGTAATTAAAGGAATTGAGACAGGAAAAGAAAATTATACCCGTTTTTTGGTTATAGGCAGAGAAGTCTCTGCTCCAACAGGCAATGATAAAACTTCTATCCTTTTCTCCATAAAAGATAGAGTAGGTGCCCTCCACGATATGTTAATCCCATTTGCTAAACATGGAATTAACCTGACAAAGATTGAATCAAGACCTTCACGAAAACAAGTGTGGGAATACATCTTCTTTTTAGACTTACAAGGCCATGTAAAAGATGAAAATGTAAAAGAAGCTCTATCTGAATTAGAAAACCTATGCCTATTTCTAAAACTATTAGGCTCATATCCAGCTGGAGAATAGAAAGGAAGGTTCTATGTTAAAGTTAGAGGAAGAGTAACCTTTCAGGTGTGTAAGAAAAGGAGTAATTTACCGCAGAGGCGCAGAGAAACAGAGAAAAACCTAAAGATATAGAGAGTAGAAAGTAGTCAGTAAATAGTGTTTAAAAATATTAAGATAATCATCAAGCCTGTTCCTGCCAGAGCCTGCCCCCTGATTAAATCAGGGGCTCAGGAATTAGAGGTTAACCATAACCACTTTACCAAGGATTTAATCGTTATCCACAAAATAATAATTAACCATTAACAATTATCAATTAATTGTTAATGGTTAATTGTGAATTGTCAATTGTTAATTGTTATAATTGTATAGTCAGTATGGCCAGTGAGCAGTAGAGTCAGTATACTGCTTACTCTTGACTAGACATACTGCAGGAGTATTAGTAAGGATGGAGAGAGAGTTAGAATCTTTAATAATAGAAGCTAAAAAAGAGATTAAAGAATCCACTTCTTTTGACACATTAGAAAAACTAAGGGTAAAATATTTAGGACGAAAAGAGGGGGTGTTTACCCAACTTTTAAAGCAGATGGGTAAACTGTCTGAAGAAGAAAGACCTAAGATAGGGAAGTTAATTAATGAGATAAAGGATAAAATTACCCAATTACTTAAAGAGAGAATGGATGAATTAAAATCTAAAGAAGGGGCACAAAAATTAATCTTAGAAAAGATTGACATCACTATGCCATGTATATTACCTGAATCAGGTAGGTTGCATCCTATAACTCAAGTTTTAATGCAGATAGTAGATATTTTTGTAAGGTTAGGTTTTCAGTTAGCAGAAGGGCCTGAGGTAGAATTAAGCTATTATAACTTTGATGCACTAAATATTCCATCTCATCATCCTGCACGGGACATGCATGATACCTTTTATATCTCTTCTTCAAATTCTCAAGAGGTAATTTTGAGAACTCACACATCTCCGGTACAAATTCGTGTAATGGAAAAGCAAAAACCGCCATTACGAATAATTGTTCCTGGACGGGTCTATCGACGAGATGCAGATGTTTCTCATTCACCTATGTTTCATCAAGTAGAAGGTTTATTGGTAGATGAATTAACTACATTTAGTGATTTAAAAGGTGTGCTTTCAACCTTTGTCCATCTTATCTTTGGGCAAGAAACCGATGTTAGGTTTAGACCAAGTTTCTTCCCTTTTACTGAACCTTCTGCAGAGGTAGATATTGCCTGTGTGATATGTGGAGGAAAAGGATGTGGGGTATGTAAACGCACAGGTTGGATAGAGGTTTTAGGTGCTGGGATGGTAGACCCCGAAATATTTAAAATAGTTAATTATGACTCTACAAAATATACTGGTTTTGCGTTTGGATTAGGCGTAGAAAGAATTGCTATGTTAAAATACGCAATCAATAACATTAGATTATTTTTTGAAAATGACATTCGATTCTTAGAACAATTTTAAAAATTGGTAATTGGTAACTATTTAACCAATTACCATTTAACCAATCATCAAGTAATAATGAGGAAAAAATCACATGGGAAAAATTTCGGTAAGGATGAAGATAAGAAACTTCGTAGATGAAGTACGAGCTAAAGAGGGAATAATCAAGGAAGAAGAAATTAGGGAGCTTACCATTGAGAATGCCCTTGTCGATACAGGGGCAACAATGCTCTCTCTACCAATTGATCTTATTGAAAAGCTGGGTTTAGAAGAGATCGGAACAAGAGAGGTTAGGACAGCAAATGGTACGGTTACAAGAAGGGTCTTCACAGGAGCGTGGATTGAAATTCAAGGGAGAGAGGGAGGATTCCAGGCTGTAGAGCTTCCTATTGATGTATCTCCATTAATCGGTCAGGTTGTCTTAGAGGAACTTGACCTTCATCCTGATTTACAAAACCAGAGACTTACTGGAAGACCTGATGCTCCTGACCATATGGTGGTAGAATGTTATTGAGAATCTGGAGATAATAAGATGTTAATATCGTATAATTGGCTAAAGGATTATGTAGATTTTGACTTCTCACCACAAGAATTAGCTCACAAATTAATTAATTTGGGGTTTGAAACAGCCAACTTAGAGAAAATAGGGGATGATACTATTATAGATTTAGAATTGACTATTAATCGTGGAGACTGCCTGAGTATGGTAGGTATGGCACGAGAAATAGCTGCTATGAACCATACTCAGCTAAAGATTCCATCTCCTCCATCCTTTAATTTGTCTAAAAGATTAAAGAAAATGATTACTGTATCGTTAGTAGAACCTAAATTATGCCCTCGTTATACTGGAAGGATAATTGACAGAGTAAAGATTTCTCCCTCCCCTTCTTGGATTTGTGAGCGTCTGGAGAAGGTGGGCATTAACTCGATTAATAATGTAGTAGATATTACTAATTTTGTCATGATGGAATTGGGGCATCCACTCCATGCCTTTGATTACCACACACTGATAGACAATAAGGTAATTATTTGCCGAGCTACTGCTGGTGAAAAAATCACTGCATTAAATGGGGTAACTTATGAACTTTCTCCTGAGATGCTTATTATTGCAGATGCCGAAAAACCTATTGCCTTAGCAGGGATAATTGGAGGAGTGGAGAGTAGTGTCAAAGAGGATACTACCACTGTTTTTTTAGAATGTGCTTACTTTGACCCTACAAATGTAAGGCAGACAGCAAGACACTTAGGTTTACAGACAGAATCTTCTTATAGATTTGAGCGTGGCGTTGACCCAGAGGGCTTAATTAGAGCTCAAGACCGGGCAACTCAACTAATTGTAGAAATATGTAAAGGAAAAGATATCACGGAAATAATAGATGAATATCCAAAAAAATTTAAAAAAACTATCATTGATTTAATACCCAATAGAATCAATAGGGTTTTAGGGACAAACATAAAAAAAGAGGAGGTAGAAGATATTTTACAACCACTTGGTTTTGGTATCAAACAGGAGGATAAATCTCTACAGGTCGAAGTTCCTTCGTTTAGACATCTGGATATCAGTAGAGAGATTGATTTGATAGAGGAAATAGCCAGAGTATATGGATATGATAAAATTCCTACTTCCTTACCAGCAGGCTCTTTTAAAGTTACGATTGACCGCAAATATGAATTAGCAAATAAGGCAAAAGAAATTCTTGTTAGTTGTGGATTCTATGAAATTATTACATACTCATTTACCTCACCAGCACTTCTACTCAAAACTAAAATACCACTAACTAACCAGGAAGTAGTTATTGATAACCCCTTAAGAGAGGATGAGAATTTAATGTGTCCTTCATTAATTCCTAATATTTTGAGTATCTTGAGTTGGAATATAAATAGAGATAACTATGATTTAAAGATATTTGAGTTAGGAAGGGTGTTTTCAATAGATGTTGAAAAAGTACTTCCAAAAGAAAAAGAGGTTTTGATAGGTGCTATTGCTGGTAATTACCATGAAGCTAATTGGCGAGACAAAACGATTTTTGCCAACCTATATGATTTAAAAGGGGTGGTTGAAAAACTCCTTTTAGAATTGGGTATATCTAAATATGAGATACTTGCAGGAGAGCATCCATCTCTTCATCCAGCAAGGCAAGTAAAATTGATTTATCAAGGAGTTACTTTTGGAATTATCGGTGAGTTACATCCTGATATAGCACAAGAATTAAAACTTCCCAGAGGAATTTATCTATTTGAACTAAAGTGGGATGATATTCTTAATTGGGTCAATCTTGAAAGAAGATTTAAACCATTACCCAGATATCCGGCAGTACAGCGAGATATAGCTGTTTTAATAAAAGAAGATGTCAATGCAGCTCAAGTTAATAAGATAATTGAAGATGTAGGAAAAGAGTTAATTGTAAAGGTGCGGCTATTTGATTTATATCAAGGGGATAAAATACCACAGGGATATAAAAGTTTAGCATATTCGGTTACATATCGCAAACCTGATGCAACTCTGACAGATGAAGAGGTTAATGAAGTACATAATAAGATTATCTTAGAGCTTAAAAATACCCTTGGAGCAGAACTCAGGGAGGCATAACACAACTTTATATCTGATTATACCAATCCAATGTATTCATAGATTTCAATGGTTTTTGAAGATGATAATTAAGATAGTTATTAATAACCAACTTCCTGAGCTCTAATAATAAATTTTCCGCTACTTGAATCTTTCTTATTTGAGAAATATCTAAAATAAGTAATTGATTTATTAAACTTCTAAGACCATTTGAAAGCATTATTCCATCTTTAATCTTGTGCGAGGTGCAAATAATGCCACTCAGACCTGGACTGAATTGTATTTTATCATTATTAATTAACTTATGACATAAAATACAACTTTCCCCTACTTGTGGTTTCAATCCTAAAAGAGTCATTATTTTCAGCACAAAAGTAGGAATTATAAGCTCACTTACTTCTTCCTTTAGCCATGTTAGTATTTGTAAAATAAGGCTAAATAGTAAAGTATCTTTTTCCCTTCCGGCTACCAAAGTATCTACCAATTCTAAGATAAAAGCACCATATGTAATCTTACTCAAATCTTCCCTGATTTCCTGAAATGAATGAATAATTTGAACCTGGGAAATAATATCAAGGTCTGTGTTTTCTTTTCCATAAAGTAAATAATCCGCATAGGTAAAGATTTCTACCCCACTGCCAAATTTACTGGTTGTTTTTCTTACTCCTTTGGCAACACCTTTTATCTTCCCACACTTTTGACTATACAAGGTGACTATTTTATCTGCTTCACCTAAGTCTTGATTTCGTAGTACTATTCCTTTAGTTGTGTATAATGGCACTTCTTTAAATCCATTTCCTATGTCTGAAAAATAGCAATAATCCTAATGTAGTTCCAATCAATAAAGTCCAGATAAAAGGCATACTTCGGATAATTCCCCAACCAAACTCTGGTAATTGAACATTCATCCCGTAATAACTGGTAATTAGAGTCAGAGGCATCATAATAGTTGCAATTAATGTAAGTACCTTCATTACCTCGGTTAACCGATTAGAACTTCCGGATAAATATACATCCAACACACTGGTAGTAAGATCTCGATACATATCAATAGTATCCTCTATCCGAACTAAATGGTCGTAAATATCTCGATAGTAAATAAGTGTATTAGGCTTAATAAAAGGAATATCTCTTTTTGATAATAATCCTATCACTGCCCGTTGTGGCCCAATTATCTTCCGAATAGCTAAAATCTCCTTTTTTAATGAAAATATATCACTCATTGCTTCATGACTTGGGTTGGTAAGAACCTCATCCTCCACCTGCTCAATTTTATCATCTATTTCTTCTAATAGAGGAAGGTAGCTATCTACTACTCCATCTATAATCGCATGAAGTAAAAAATCAGAGCCTTTATCTAAAAACATAGGGTTTTGCTTACAACGCGTGGATAGGCTTATCATACTTTTAATAGACTCTTCCTGAACGGTAACTACAAAATTTTTACCAAAGAAGATGTTTAGATCTACAGTCTTCAGTTCTTCTTCACCATTCTCTATAATTTTTTTAACGGCGTGAATGACAAGGAAGATATAGTTACCAAAGTCATCTACCTTAGGCTGACTTTGAGGAAACAGGCAGTCTTCAATTGCTAACTCGTGAAACTTAAACTCTTCACTTAAAATAACAATTTCTTCATCCGTTGGGTCAACCAAATCAAGCCATAAAAGAATCTCCTTGTTCTTCAAAGTCTCCTGAAGGTTAATCTCTTTCAAATCAGTAATAAGTCTTTTTTCTTGATCAAGCAAAAATGTATTAATCATAATTTTTCTCCTTTCGATATACCGATTTTAACTTCTAGGATGCTTTTTTCATCCGCATCCATAATAGTCATAATTAAACTCTTGTATTTAATTACTTCGCCAGTTCCAGGTATTCTCCCTAATAGTTCCAGTATTAACCCTGAGATAGTCTCAAAATCCTCTTCAGGTAGGTCTAATTTTAGTTCTTCATTTAACATCTCAATAGAGGTTCGAGCATCTACAAGATAGCTTCCATCTTTTAATTGCTTAATAAAAACCTCTTTAGCTTCATATTCATCTTGAATCTCTCCTACAATCTCTTCTAATAAATCTTCTAATGTTACCAGTCCTGCTGTTCCACCATATTCATCTACTACAATAGCAATTTGAATATGCTTAGCCTGAAATTCACGCATGAGTATATCCACTCTTTTACTTGTTGGAACAAAATAAGGAAACCTAATAAGTTCAATTACTGATGTCCCTTCAAATCCACACTCCCAAAACTTTAAAAGGTCTTTAATAAATATTACCCCGATGATATTATCTATGGTTTCATCATAAATAGGTATTCGAGAATGAGGATGTTCTTCAATTGCACTTAGAATCTCTGACATATTAACCTGTGCATCTAAACAAACCATATCTGTTCTTGGAGTCATTACCTCCTTCACCCGTGTAGTAGATAAACTAAATACACCATCTAACATATCCTCTTCATCTTCATCTACACTACCTACTTTCTCTCCTTCTGAAATCAGTAATCTTAATTCTTCTTTGGTTACAAATGAACTTTTTACCTCCCGCTCAGAACTCTTCCATAGACTAATGATTGGATTAGTTATCTTGGTAATCAAATTTACTAAAGGTAAAAGTGCCAAATAACTCAGTTTCACCGGATATATTAAACTTAGTATTAATTTAGTTCCATGAGTCCGAAATATGCTTTTTGGAATTATCTCACCAAATAGAAGAATGGTGAAAGTCAAAATTAACTCAGTATAAAATATGTTCATCTTGTTTAAATGAGCCATAGAACTAGTTACACAAGAGGCGGTAATAATAGCAATATTGATACCCACTAATAATGTAGCTAAAAGTTGCGGTGTATCTTTTAATAATCCGTATGCAATTAAAGCCCGGTGATGTTTTTCCTCAACTAAATGTCTTAATCTAATCTTATTAATGGAGATAAATCCCATCTCTGTACCGGAGAAAAATCCCGCTAAGACTATACAGGTTATTATAATTAAAATACCCAAAAATATCATTCCCTAAAACCTCTTTTTGCCAGGATACTCATCATGTATTTCCCCTACTATCTCTTCTAATAAATCCTCCATAGTTACTATTCCAACTACCTTTCCCAACTCATTTTTGACAATAGCCATCTGAATATGTTTTTTTTGGAATTCCTTAAGTAAGTTATTAATTTTCTTAGAAGGTAATACAAAATGAGGCGGTCTGATTAATTCTCGCCAGTTACTTTGATTTTTAAGTGAGATTAAAAAGTCTTTAACATGAATAATTCCTATGATATTTTCTCCTTTATATACCGGCATTCTTGAATGACCTTCTTTGGTAATCAAGTGTAAAATTTTAGTCTCTGAATCCTCATCTATCTTAATACCTACCATTTCCTTTTGTGGAATCATCACCTCCTCTACCTTCATGTCACCAAATTCAAAGATAGAATGTATCAATTCCATTTCATGGTCTTTTAATACCCCTTCTTTAGCACCGATGTCTACCATCGTCCTGATTTCTTCTTCGGTTAACTCTTTATCCTTAACAAAAAACCTATTTTTTTCTATTAATAATACTATTAAATTAGTTATCCAGTGTAGCACTATTCTCAATGGAGCTAAGAGGATATAAAAGAACCTCACCGGATATGTAACCCATGGAGCTATGTGTATTGATTTTGTTGCTCCAAGCGTAATTGGAACAATTTCACCCAAAAATAGAATCAAACATGTCATCCCAAAGATAGCCACTATGGTTGCTATTACTTCATTTATACCAATTTTTGCACACAGGGTAATTGATATAAATGTAGCTAATGCAGAGGCAATAACATTGACCAGAGTAGTACCTATCAAAAGGGTCGTAAGTAATTCTGTTGGTGATTCTAATAACCTTGAAATCCTCTTTTGCGTCAGGCTACTTAGTTGTCTTATCTTTAATTTCGATAGAGCAAAAAGAGCTGCTTCTGAACCAGAAAAGAAGGCTGATAACCCTAAAAGTATTCCTAAGCAACTCAGTTGCAAAATTAATACATTATCCAAAAATTTATCCCACTCCACAAACTATGAAGATTAAAAGAGTTATTAATCCTCCTATTAAAGCTCCTACCGCTACCTCTTGAAAAGAATGAATTCCTGTTTTTAATCTGCTCTGACATAGTAAAATAGAAGCTATAAGTACTAAGAGAGAAATAAGTATACTTTGGCTGACAAATGTTACAATTACCCAAATACACATGGCAATAGCACTATGCCCAGAAGGCATCCCACCTCGTAAAAAAGTTCCTTTCCCTACAGAGGCTTTGGCTGCCACCACTAATATTAACACTAATGCTAAACTGACAAATGAGACATGCAGTAGATTGTATTCTGTTCTTAAAACCATTGGAGAAGGCATATGAATTCGGTTGTATAAAATTAAATAGCCAATAGTTAAAGCAATGATAGAAGCAATCAATACCGCCCCTGCACCAATATCCTTAGCCGTGCCTGCTATTTTATGATGGGTATCAATTATTAAATC
Organism: bacterium; assembly: GCA_040754115.1. Classification (GTDB taxonomy): domain Bacteria; phylum UBA9089; class CG2-30-40-21; order CG2-30-40-21; family SBAY01; genus JBFMDD01. Next base: position 2,249 of record JBFMDD010000049.1, on the reverse strand, counting down.
TACTATTGATTCAATAGCGGTATTGACCATTTCACTTATTAAAACTAACCCAATAGCAAAGAAGATAACCGCTAACTCAATTCGTGTTAAATCTAAGAATAAACTTGCCAGTAAAACAAGTACCATTACCACAACATGTAATTGCATATTGCGTTGTGTCTTTAACCCATGCACAATACCTGAAATGGCATAGTTAAAACTGTCTGATAATCCTCTAAATTGTTTCAAATCTTTATGTTGCCCTCCTCTTTCTTTCATCCTTTATGAGATAATAATTTGGCAATTGCATCCAATTTTTCTTTTATCTCTGGATGGATTTCATCTGGTTTCATTACAGCAGCGAGTAGGAATAGTTCACTTTTAGGTGTAGGTCGACTACACTTCTCTAATAGTTGTGGAAAAAATTCCTTACTTGCTTTTGTGCGTGATAAAAATGCATGGTCTCCAAAGTAATCTGTACCTTTGGGGACTTGTTTTGCAAATTCTTCATCAATCACCTTCTCAAATAAAGGAAAATTTATATATCGCTTAATAGCCTCAGGAATAAGGAGATAATTTTCAATTTCATATCGTTGCCAGCGTAAGATATGCAGTCCTCTTTTAGTAACCTCTTCTTCAGATTCACCTTTATCATCTCCATCTAATATACATAATCCTGATATTTCAGAATAAGCGGCTTGTAATGCAAATAGATGCTCTTTTGCCTCTCTTAAACTTCTCCCACCAAGTGGATGAACAAAAGGTGCTTCTAAAAAGTTATGTGCAGGATGTTCCAATAGCTTAGCCCATTCACGAAGTATTTTGTAATCACTCTCACTTTCTACATACAGTACACCACCTAATTGATTTGCTCGAAGCAAATCCACACTACTAATTTTCTTAAGTGCCTCACGAAGTTGGTCTCGTTGGCTAGGATGGCAGAGTGGCATAGGCTTTCCTATAAAGGAGATGATTTGCCCAGGGTCAGTATCATTAAGTAGTACTTCAGAATGAGTGGCAATGATAAGCTGGCAATTTTGCTCTTTGGCAATTAATCTAATTCTATCTAGGATCTCTCGTTGAAGTATAAAATGAAGATGAGCATCTGGTTCATCAAGTAAAAAAATACTTGCAGGACGAGCATAGAAAAAACTTAAGAGAAGTAACACCTGGTGCATACCAGTACCTGCATTAGCAATGTCAAGTTTTGGCAATCCTCCCTGTCTTTTTTTTGGAATACCTGGTAGATATTCACAAATAATGAAAGGTTGCCCTTCTGAATAATTAGGTGGTAATAAACGATAACTAAATATATCCTCAATATCCTTAACTAACTTTTTCCAAAGATCACCATCTTGCTTGTAAATTTCCCATAATAAATTATGTAATATTTCTCCAGGTCTTCCCTTTCCGATTAGTAAGTGTTGTAATCCTATATCCATTCTTGGTTCTTCAGTTTCGATACCTGAGAAGCAAGGGATATGAACAATCGTTATATCTTGAGCTTGATTAAAAAATTTAGCTATCTCCTCCTTTTCTCCTGATGGGCCGGCATATATCATCTCAGAACCTGCATATCTGAACTCCATACCAAATTTCCATTTATTATTATTTTGCCAATCTTTCCCTGATAGCTCTATCTCTATTAATTTAGGATACCCTTGTTTTGGGGCTTTAAGGCCTGTCTCTTTTTGAAACCACATCAGATTCATTTCGCGCAATGGTAGTGCAGTAAATTCTTGACGAGTGATAGGAACTTTTGCAGGAGTGTATTTTTTCTTATACCCCCTTTTCTGAGCCCATTTTTGAAAACCTAAATTCCAGATAGCAATTGCTTGAAGTAATGTACTTTTTCCTGAATTATTCGGGCCTGCAAGAATAATTGATTCTGAAAGCCCAAATTCTTCTGACTCAAACTTCTTAAAATTTTTAACCACTACACGCTCCAGCATTTCTTATACTCCTTAAATCATTAAAATTTATGTAAGCGTTCAGCCATCGGGTATCAGCAATCAGTTAACATCAGGGAAATGAGGAGGGAGGAAGGAGTGACACCACTTGTGGTGTTATTGACAGCGCAAGTGCTGTCACTCCAATATCAATTTTGCGGAAAGGGTGTCTATGTGTCTGGTAGTCTATGTAACCCAGACACTTAGATACCCAGACACCAGACTACCTCAACGGTTACCTTTTCTGTTATCTGATTTATTGGGATGGTTCATTTTCGGGCAATTCCCTATGAGTTCTTTCGGATATCTATTTGTAAGTGT
>JBFMDD010000048.1:0-3079 GCA_040754115.1 bacterium | reverse complement strand
GTAGCCTATTCAAAAGTGCCATATCGGCCTGATCGACTTGAACCACGAATGAAGAGGCGTGACCAAAAGCATTATTCGATATTGAAAATATCTCGTGCGGAATGGAGGGCTATCAATGAGATTGCTGTTTAAGTTAGTGCCATTCTATTGTGTCCCCGGAATTAGATAACATCCGCATATTACCACTACATTCCGGACACCTTAACCTTAATGGGTCAACCTCATATATATTGAGGGTCAAATAAGCCTTCATTTCATCATGGGTAACTTCTCTACCAATACCCGATTCACTTTAGGTCGGGTTTGAATCTCACCGATTTTACCCTCAGTTTCATTATCCTCAGCTATGAGTGAACTTATGAGTTGAATATCTACAGCCACATCTTCCCACTGGCTAACTGTGGATAAAACATCATCTAATTCTACTTTTCTCCCTTTACCAATAGGAGGATAAACAGTTAGAAAAACATCATAACCTCTCGTTTCAAGTTTAAAATGACCATCTACATCCCACGCCTGTTCCATTGTAAATTAAATATAACACTTTTAAGGTTAAATGTCAAGATTTTTGTAAATATTGAGTAATATCGCAGATTGGTTACTTAATCTATAGAGAACGCTTGCCCAGGTTCAAGACATTCCAGAAGATATATAGTCCGCCAAGAAAAATCAAGGTGATAATGGTAATTTTTGCTCCAAGATTAAAAGAGAAAGGATTATAAACAAACCTGATGCTAAAATCCCCTGCAGGTAAAGGAACTGCTCTAAATAAAAAATCTGCTCGATAAATTTTTTCTTTTTTATTATTTACATAGACCTCCCAGCCAGGATAATAGGTATCCGTAAGAACAAGAAAACCTAAACTGGATAAACTTGCTTCTATTTTTACCTCTGTGGGGAAATATTTCGTTATTTTGACCTTCTCTTTTGTATTCTTTTGTTGAGGTGATATTTTTTTGTCTGTTTCTTCCTCAAGGATAACATATTCCCCGGGATTAAAATCCTCACTTTTAAGTGTGCGAAGAATAGTTTCTTTATCTTTAATGACCTTTGCCTGATGAACAATAAATGCCCTTGGGAGACAGGTTTTATTTTCATAAATATTTATCGCCTCGTTGCTAAAAACCAACGGATGAGGGATATGGATATCTTTAGAAGTAATTATATACTTACCATTGATTAAAGAAAATAGCTTAAAATTTAATATTTGGCTAAATTCGATATATCTACTTAAATTTAAGGAAACCCAACCATCAATCGATGATATTTTATATAATAAGGAAAGATTTGGAGTGATGCTTTCTTTGACTGGTGTTATTACTTCTGTAAAAGGCTTTAATTTAGTAATATTACTTCGGGCAATTGAGTCTTTATATTTTCCCTTCCAGTCCCAGGTAATAATTCGATAAAGACTCTTATCTTTTTTTAAGAAACTTACTGACTGCGGGGCAGAAGTTAAAACTGATTTTTTCACTGTCGGATTAAATCCTGACCAATATATAAAGATATTCACTATCAACACAACAATACTTAATGAGGCAAATATTGAGCGGGTAATTTTATATTTTAGGTATAAAATAAGCAGACTAAAACCCAATGTGCTTAATGTCATAAATAACAACCAGTCTTTTATCATTATCGAATATAAGATACCTTTTTCTCCACAAATCCAAATAAGTGAAAAGACACTCACCAAATTAAAACACAGACAGGTAAAAATAACTAACCGTTTCTTTATAGATTGATTTTCAAGCAAATAATTAAATCCCAAACCAGCCAAAACAGACATACCAAATGCCCAGAGATATAAATATCGTGCTGGATATCTGATTGAACTTATTATTGGGAAATGATACAAAAGATTATAAAGCGGATTATACTTCCCAAAGGCTAATAATAATCCTAAAAGGCATATTGCCAGGGGAAAAAAGGTGTATTTATCCCTTTTTAAACTAATAGCCATTATTCCAAAGATTAGAGGAATAATCCCGAGATAGCCACATAAATCAATGTAATTCCAATCACCAACATAGATACCTTTAAATGGATTACCAAAGAAATCAGGCAGGATAAAGGTAATAAGTTGAGGTAAAGATAGTGAGGTTAATGTCCATTCATAATAAGTGATAGGTTGACTGCGGTAACTTTCTCTTAATAATTCATAAGTCGGAAATAATTGAATTGCATAAATCCCGAATGCAATTAAAAAAATGATAACTAACCTTTTTAGTTTAATGGTTTTGAATAAAAGATATGCGGTAACAACAAGTAATATTTGTAATGAGACTTGTGGGCAGCCACCTAAAAATTGCATCCCAAATATAACACCAATAAAAATTATGTATCTTATGCCTTTTTTTAAAAATGAGATTTCAATCAGGTAAAGGATTAACGGCAACCAGACATAGATAGTCAACATATTAAAATAAATTAAGTGGGTTATAAATACGCCATTGAACATAAATGTAATCCCGGCAAGAAGGGCACTCCATTGGTCACATTTAATTACCCTCAGATACATAAACATAAATAGCCCTGCCAGAGAAAAATGGAGGATGACACTCAAGTTAAAGGCAGTTACTGGTTCAAGAAGGGTAAATAAAATGAGGTTTAAAGGGTAGAAGACACCTGCCTGTCCTTCGGCTAATAAAGGAAATCCACAATTGATATAAGGACACCACAAAGGAAGAATGCCTTCTCTAATGCAGTCCCGAACAAATACCCGTGACGGATAATTTAGATTAATTATATCTCCAACAAATAAGGTTTCATTTAAAAATATTATCCGCCAAAAGAAGATAATAGGTAAAATAAAAATAACTGATAGGACAAATAGATTTTTATAGTTTTTCATTTTCACCTATCAATTTCTGCAACTGTTCACCGCAAGATGCCACAGAGACGCAGAGAAAAACACACCCCTAACCCCTCTCAAGAGGAGAAAATCTATGGACGAGACACTTAACATCCCTGATTTTCATCAGTGCAATCTCCCGAGTACAACAACATTAAAAGTAACTATTCAACCACAGATGGACACAAATGAAACACTGGAAATTCGTAAGCGTTCAGGTGTAAG